>NZ_JBEXZD010000028.1:0-75789 GCF_040628575.1 Streptomyces sp. NPDC006393 | reverse complement strand
GCGACCGGCGCACCGACCGGCGTGTCCACCGGCACCTCGGCCTCGCAGCCAGGGGGCGCCAGCGGCGAGTCGGCGTACGCCCCCGGCTCGCCCAGTGCCCCGCGCCCGAGGTGGCCGTCCATCAGCAGTGCGTCGTGCCCGCGCGCGGCCCCGGGGACGTACGAGCGCAGTCCGCCGCCCCCGCGCAGCACCGGAAGCACCTGGTCCGCGGCGCGCAGCCGGGCGGCGACGACCGCGCGCCGCTCCGCCTGGTAGCTGTCGAGCAGTGTCTCGTGGGGCCCGTGGTGCCAGACCGTGGCCAGCTTCCACGCCAGGTTGTCGGCGTCCCGCAGCCCCTCGTCCAGCCCGTGGGTGCCGAACGCGCCCAGCAGGTGCGCCGCGTCCCCGGCGACGAAGACGCGGCCGACGCGCCAGCGGCGGGCCAGCCGGTGGTGGACCGTGTGCACTCCGGTGTCGAGGAGTTCGTACGAGGGTGCGGACTCGCCGGTCCAGCCCGTCAGGGTCTCCCGGATCCGGGCGACCAGCAGTTCGGGCGTGACCAGGTCCTTGCCGGGTGGCAGGAGCCAGTCCAGCCGCCACACGCCGTCCCGGAGCGGACGGGCGGTGATCTCCCCGGCGGAGGGGCCTGTCGTCCGCCACGGCGGCATCCGGTGGAGGAACGCTTCCTCGGGCCGGGGGAGTTCCGTGCGCAGCGCGGCGACGGCGTGCCGCTCGACGGCCGTACGGCCGGGGAAGCGGATGTCCTGGAGCTTGCGCACGGTCGAGCGCGGCCCGTCGCAGCCGACCAGGTAACTCCCGCGCCACCAGGTGCCGGCCGGGCCACGCGTGTGCGCGGTGACGCCCGCCGCTTCCTGCTCTATGGTGTCGAGCCGGCTGTCGGTCGCGAGTTCGACCAGCGGCTCACGGGCGACCGCGGCGCGCAGCGCGCCGGTCAGGACGTGCTGCGCGATGTGCAGCGGTGCGGGCAGCACCACGCCGGCCGCACCCGTCGCACCCGCCGCACCAGCGGGACCCACCGCACCAGCGGAACCTGCCGCACCCACGGAACCGGCCGCACCGGCAGTCCCCGCGTCACCGAAGGCGACCTCGCCCGTCACCTGCTTGCGCCGCAGCAGCCGCCATCCGGCCCAACGCAGCCCGGCCGGGCCGAGCGGCACACCGGCCAGCCGCTCCACCAGCGCGGCGGTGTCCTCGCGCAGCACGACGGTGCGCGCGGCGCGCACCGCGTCTCTGCCCGGTGTCTCGTCGAGCACGACGGACGGCACCTCCTGGCGCGCCAGCGCCAGGGCGAGCGTGAGCCCGACAGGCCCCGCGCCGACGACGATCACCGGGTCCACGGCGCGGCGCCCCCTGCCCGCGGCGGTGTCCTGACGGACAGACGTGAACAAACAGTAGGAGCAGGGTGCACGATCACAGAACGTATGCAACCCATTGCCGCTGCTTGCGTCAAGTGACGGGGGCAGTGGTGATCACTCCACTGCCCCCCTTGTCACATCTGTCGGGTGACCGTCCGTCAGGCGGCGGTTCCCGCCGACTCGGTGCCGCCCACGGCCGCCGGCGCGAGCACCGCCCCGGTCGACTTCTTGGCCCGCCGCAGCCGCCGCTCCAGCCAGCTCGCGAAGCTGGTGAGGCTGAAGTTGAGCGCCACGTAGATCACCGCCACGATCGTGAAGCTCGCGATGGTGTTCGCACCGTAGTACGAACTCATCGGGGAGACCGCCGCGAGCAGCTCCGGGAAGGTGAGGATCGCGCCGCCGAGCGCGGTGTCCTTCACGATCACCACCAGCTGGCTGACGATCGCCGGCAGCATCGCGGTCACCGCCTGCGGCAGCAGGATCGACGTCATGGTCTGGGTCTTGCGCAGACCGATGGCCTGGGCGGCCTCCGACTGGCCCTTGGGCAGGGCCAGGATGCCCGCCCGGACGATCTCCGCCAGCACCGAGGCGTTGTAGAGCACCAGACCGGTGACCACGGCGTACAGCGGGCGGTCGTCGGAGCTGACGTTGGTGTACTGGGCGAACAGGGCGTTGCCGAAGATCATCAGGATCAGCACCGGGATGGCGCGGAAGAACTCCACGATCACCGCGGCCGGAACCCGGATCCAGGCGTGGTCGGACAGCCGTGCGATACCGAAGACGGCGCCCAGCGGCAGCGCGATGACCATCGACACAGCCGCCGCGATCAGCGTGTTCTTCAGGCCGGGCAGGATGTACGTGGTCCATGCCTCGGAACCGGAGAAGAACGGCTTCCACTTCTCCCAGTCCAGCTGCCCCTTGTCGCTCAGGCTCTGGTACACCCACCAGACGAGCCCCGCGACGGCGAGCAGGAACACGATCGTGTAGACGACGTTGCGCCGTTTGGCCCTCGGCCCCTGCGCGTCGTACAGCACCGAGCTGCTCATCGCTTCACCGCCACCTTCTTGCCCACCCAGCCGAGGATCAGGCCGGTCGGCAGCGTCAGACACACGAAGCCGAACGCAAAGACCGCGGAGATCAGCAGGAGTTGTGCCTCGTTCTCGATCATCTTCTTCATCAGCAGGGCTGCCTCGGCCACGCCGATGGCGGCGGCCACCGTAGTGTTCTTGGTGAGCGCGATCAGGACGTTGGTGAGCGGGCCGACCACGGAGCGGAACGCCTGCGGCAGCACCACCAGGGTCAGGACCTGGGTGAAGTTCAGGCCGAGCGCGCGGGCCGCCTCCGCCTGGCCGACCGGCACTGTGTTGATGCCGGAGCGGATCGCCTCGCAGACGAACGCCGATGTGTAGGCGATCAGACCGAGCACGGCGAGCCGGAAGTTGATGGTGTCGAAGTCCTGCGCGCCGAGCTGGACGTTGAGCGTCTGGTTCAGGCCCAGCGAGGTGAACAGGATGATCACCGTCAGCGGGATGTTCCGCACGACGTTGACGTAGGCGGTACCGAAGCCGCGCATGAGGGGCACCGGGCCGACGCGCATGGCGGCCAGCAGGGTGCCCCAGACCAGGGAGCCGACGGCCGAGAGCAGCGTGAGCTGCACGGTCACCCAGAAGGCTCCCAGCAGGTCATAGCCAGAAAGAAAGTCGAACACGATCTCCCGCGCTTCCGCGTGTGAAGGGGCCGGACCCCGGGTGCGCCGCTCCCCCGTGGACGGCGCACCCGGGGCGCTGACTCAGCTCTTGATGTCGCCGATCTTCGGCGCGGGCTCGTTCTGGTAGTTCGCCGGGCCGAGGTTGGCCTTCACGGCCTTGTCCCAGGAACCGTCGGCGACCATGTCCTCCAGGGCCTTGTTGATCTTGTCCTTGAGGTCGCTGCCCTTCTTGACGCCGATGCCGTAGTTCTCGTTGGTCATCTTGAAGCCGCCCAGCTTGAACTTGCCCTTGAACTGGGCCTGGGAGGCGTAACCGGCGAGGATCGAGTCGTCGGTGGTCAGCGCGTCGATCGCCTTGTTCTGCAGACCGGTCAGACACGCCGAGTACGTCGGGTACTGCTGGAGGTTGGCCTTGGGCGCCAGCTTGTCCTTGACGTTCTGAGCCGAGGTCGAGCCGGTCACCGAGCACAGCTTCTTGCTGTTGAGGTCGGCCGGCGACTTGATCCCGCTTTCGTCGGCGCGGATCAGCACGTCCTGGTGGGCCAGCAGGTACGGGCCGGCGAAGTCGACCTTCTTCTCGCGCTCCGGGGTGATCGAGTAGGTGGCGGCGATGAAGTCCACGTCACCGCGCTGCAGCATCGTCTCGCGGTCGGCGCTCTTCGACTCCTTCCACTCGATCTGGTCCTCGTTGTAGCCGAGCTTCTTGGCGACGTACTTGGCCACGTCCACGTCGAAGCCGGAGTAGCCCTGCGGCGTCTTCTGGCCGAGACCCGGCTGGTCGTACTTGATGCCGATGGCGATCTTCTTGCCGCCACCGCTGCCCGACGAGTCGCCGTCCTTCTTGTCGGAACCGCACGCCGTCGCCGAGACGGCGAGGGCGAGCACGACGGCCGAGGCGGCGGTGACCTTGCGGAGCTTCATGGTGGATGTCCTTTGTTCAAAGAGGAGTCGAGGCCCGTTTCGGGGCGGTGTCGGCTGCGCCGACGGCCTCGGGCGACCGGGGGCGACCTGGGCCGTCGGGCGACCAGGGCCACCGCGGCAACCGTGGGAGACCCGCGTGACCGGGGCGGACGCCGGCCGGCGCGGGTCGCCCGAGGCCGTCAGTGGTGCAGGATCTTCGACAGGAAGTCCTTCGCGCGGTCGCTGCGCGGGTTGCTGAAGAACTGGTCGGGCGCGGCCTGTTCGACGATCCGGCCGTCGGCCATGAAGACCACCCGGTTCGCGGCCGAGCGGGCGAAGCCCATCTCATGGGTGACGACGATCATCGTCATGCCGTCCCGGGCGAGCTGCTGCATGACCTCCAGCACCTCGTTGATCATCTCCGGATCCAGCGCGGAGGTCGGCTCGTCGAAGAGCATGACCTTCGGGTCCATGGCCAGCGCCCGCGCGATGGCCACGCGCTGCTGCTGGCCGCCGGAGAGCTGCGCGGGGTACTTGTCGGCCTGCGCGCCCACACCGACCCGGTCGAGCAGCGCGCGAGCCCGCTCCTCGGCCTTCTTCTTGTCCGTGCGGCGGACCTTGATCTGCCCCAGGGTCACGTTCTCGAGCACGGTCTTGTGCGCGAAGAGATTGAAGGACTGGAAGACCATGCCGACGTCGGCGCGCAGCCGGGCCAGCTCCTTGCCCTCGTGGGGGAGCGGCCGGCCGTCGATCGAGATCGTGCCCGAGTCGATGGTCTCCAGGCGGTTGATGGTGCGGCACAGAGTGGACTTCCCGGACCCGGAGGGCCCGATGACCACGACGACCTCGCCGCGGGAGATCGTCAGCTCGATGTCCTGGAGCACGTGCAACGCGCCGAAGTGCTTGTTGACGCTCTTCAGGACGACCAGATCGTTGGTCGAGGCCACGTCTTCCTTGGCCACCGATACTTCGGTCATCGCTTTCAGGCTCCGTCCTCCTCGGTTTCGGTGGACAGTAGCCAGCCCCGCCACCAGCGTCATTACATCTGAGGGAGATCTGAGCATCACGATCTGGTAGCGGCCGGACACATCTCGTAGCAGGGCCGCGTGGGGCGCGTACCGGCTGGGTAACGACAGGTGGCGCGCAACCGGAAGCCTCTTGACGCCGTCCTCGTCCATCGGCGTGACTGCCATGGTGCACGCGCGCGTGCACGGTTTCTACATGGCATGACGATACGACGGATGAACCGGGGGAGGCCGGGATGAGACTGCTCCTCGTCGAGGACGACAACCATGTCGCGGCCGCGCTGTCCGCGGTCCTCGCCCGGCACGGTTTCGACGTCACGCACGCCCGCAGCGGCGAGGAGGCACTGCAGGCCCTCGTCCCGGACGCCGAGGGCTTCGGCGTGGTCCTGCTCGACCTGGGCCTGCCCGACCAGGACGGCTACGAGGTCTGCGGCAAGATCCGCAAGCGCACCAGCACCCCGGTCATCATGGTCACCGCCCGCTCCGACGTGCGCTCCCGCATCCACGGACTCAACCTCGGCGCCGACGACTACGTGGTCAAGCCCTACGACACCGGGGAGCTGCTCGCCCGGATCCACGCCGTCAGCCGGCGCACGGTCCACGAGGACGCGACCGCGGGCGGCGAGAGCACCCTGCGCCTCGGCCCCGTGCACATCGAGCTGCCCACCCGGCAGGTCAGCGTGGACGGCACGGTCGTCCAGCTGACCCGCAAGGAGTTCGATCTGCTGGCCCTGCTCGCCCAGCGCCCCGGGGTGGTCTTCCGCCGGGAGCAGATCATCAGCGAGGTGTGGCGCACGAGTTGGGAGGGGACCGGACGCACCCTGGAGGTGCACGTCGCCTCCCTGCGTTCCAAACTGCGCATGCCGGCCCTGATCGAGACCGTCCGCGGCGTCGGCTACCGCCTCGTCGCCCCGGCCGCGTAGCGGGGACGGGTGCGCACACGTCTGCTGCCGCTGCTCATCATCCTGATGGCGGCGGTCCTGCTGGCCCTCGGCTTCCCGCTCGCCGTCAGCCTGGCCGCGGCCCAGCAGCAGAAGGTGGTCGTCGACCGGATCGACGACACGGCGCGCTTCGCCGCACTCGCCCAGTTCGTCACCGACCGGCCCACCGGCTCCCGCCGCACCGTCCCCGACGAGCGCCTGGAGACCCTCAGGCGCGAACTCGCCAGCTACTACGAGGTCTACGGCATCCGGGCCGGCGTCTTCTACCGCTCCGGCACGCCCATGGCGGTCGCCCCGGGCTCCTGGTCCCTGCCCCCCGAGGGCGAGGTCCGGGCGGCCTTCGGCGAGGCCCTGCTGAGCCGGCGCAGCCACGACCCGGAGCAGGTCTGGCCCTGGCAGCGGCACCGGCTCGTCGTCGCCTCGCCGGTCATCCGGGACGGCGACGTCGTCGCGGTCGTCGTCACCGACTCGCCCACCGGGCAGATGCGGTCGGGCACGCTCCACGGCTGGCTGGTCCTGGGCGCGGGCGAGATCATCGCGATGCTGGTCGCCGTCGGCGCCGCGCTGCGGCTGACCGGATGGGTGCTGCGCCCCGTACGGGTCCTGGACGCCACCACCCACGACATCGCCACCGGGCGCCTGAAGTCCCGGGTGGCGGTGGCGAGCGGACCTCCGGAACTGCGCCGACTTGCCCGGTCGTTCAACGAGATGGCGGACAACGTCGAGGATGTGCTGGAGCAGCAGCGGGCCTTCGTCGCCGACGCCTCGCACCAGCTGCGCAACCCGCTCTCGGCGCTGCTGCTGCGCATCGAACTGCTCGCCCTCGAACTGCCCGAGGGCAACGAGGAGATCGCCTCGGTCCGCACCGAGGGCCGGCGGCTGGCGCAGGTCCTGGACGACCTGCTGGACCTGGCGCTGGCCGAGCACGCGGAGGCGGATCTTCAGCTCCTCGACATCGGCGAGCTGACCGCGGAGCGGGTGGCGGCCTGGGCGCCGACCGCCGAGGCCAAGGGGGTGCGGCTGGTGGGACAGTGCCCGGCCACCACCGCCTGGGCCGACCCGGTGGCACTGTCGTCCGCGCTGGACGCGGTGATCGACAACGCGGTGAAGTTCACCCCGGAGGGCGAGAGCGTTGATGTGACCGTCTCCGGGAGCGGCGCCACCTCGACAGTCGTGGTCGCCGACCGCGGCCCCGGCCTCACCGACGAGGAACTGGCCCGCATCGGAGACCGTTTCTGGCGCAGCGGCCGCCACCAGAACATCAAGGGCTCCGGGCTCGGCCTGTCCATCTCCCGCGCGCTGCTCGCCGCGGGCGGCGGCTCGATCGCCTACGGCCACCACGAGCCGCGGGGACTGCGCGTGACGGTGACGGTGCCGAGGTCGGAACCGGGGCGGCCGTAGAAGCCGGGGGCGTGAGCGGGTGCCTCGGGTGCCGCTACGGCTTCACCGACCGGTAGTAGCGCCGCGCACCCTCGTGCAGGACCAGGGGATCGGTGTAGATCGCGGTGCGCAGATCGACCAGCTGGGCGGAGTGGACGTGGGCGCCGATGCGGTCGCGGCTGTCGATGACGGTCCGGGTGATCCACTCGGTCAGTCTCGGATCCACGTCCTTGCGGGTCATCAGCACATTGGACACGGCGATCGTCGGCACCGTCGAACCGTTCTGGACGGACGGGTACGCCGACTCCGGCATGTTGGTGGCGCGGTAGTAGCGCGTGGCACCGCCCTGGGCGTGCAGCCTGGCCACCAGCTCGTCGTCGATCGGCACGAACCGGAACGCGAACTTCGAGGCGAGTTGCGTCAGACCGTCCGTCGGAAGCCCGCCCGACCAGAAGAACGCGTCGATCGCGCCCTCCCGCAGCCGGCCCGGCGCCGTGTCGATGCCGTCGCCCGCGGACCGGATGTCCTGGTGCGGGTCCATGCCGGCCGCCTTGAGCACCCGTTCGGCGATCAGCCGCACGCCCGACTCCGGCGGCCCGACGGCCACCCGCTTGCCCCGCAGGTCCGCGACCGAGTCGATCCCCGAGTCGCGCGCGACCACGAGCTGCACGTAGTCGTCGTAGAGGCGGGCGACACCGCGCAGCCGGCCGGCGCCCGGACCGTGGTCGAGTTCGTACGTCTCCACCGCGTCGGCCGCCGCGATCGTGAAGTCGGCCTTGCCGGTCGCCACCCTCGTGACGTTCTCCTGCGAGCCGTCGCTGGTCAGCAGCCGCACCTTCAGATCCGGCATGTCCTTGGCGAACGCGGTGCGCAGCCGCTCGCCGTACTCCTGGTAGACCCCGCGCAGCGTCCCGGTGCTGAAGGTGATCGTCCCGCTCGGCGGCCGGTCGCCCAGCGGCAGCAGCCACCACAGCAGCAGCCCGAGGACCACGGCGGCGACGGCCGCGCCCTGCACGCCGCGGCGCCTGCCGATCGGGGGGAACACCTTGGACATGCGCGCGATCCTGCCAGCAGGACGGCCCGCTGACCAGGCCCGCCGGCCAGGCCCCTCGACCGGGGGCGACCGCGGTCGGGGCGGCCGGGTTGTCACAGGCGGCGGCTACAGTCGCCGTATGAGTTCCTCGCCCGCCGACCTCGTCCGTGAGTTCCACCGTGCCTTCGGGCTCGACGTCCGCAGCACCCCGACGCCGGTGCCGCCGGAGCTCGGCGCGCACCGCGGGGAGCTGCTCGCGGAGGAGGCGGCCGAGGTCGCCGAGGTCTCGGCCGGCGGCCCGCTCGACCGGCTGGCGCACGAGCTGGCGGACGTGGTCTACGTGGCGTACGGCACCGCCCTGGTGCACGGCATCGACCTGGACGAGGTGATCGCCGAGATCCACCGTTCCAACATGACCAAGCTCGGCCCGGACGGCCAGGTCACCCGCCGCGCCGACGGCAAGGTGCTCAAGGGCGACCACTACGAGGCGCCCGACGTGTCGGCCGTGCTCCGCCGGCAGGGCTGGGACCCCACCGGCGTCTGACGCACCCGCCCCGGACGCGCGCACCGCACGCCCAGCACCAGCGCCAGACCACACAGAGTGAACGCGTCCTTGAACGCCCTGCGCGTCGACGCGTCCAGGTGCGGGAAGGCGAACTCGGGCACCTGCGGGACCAGCGCCCCCCAGAACCACGGTGAACGCGTCACCGAGCCGGCCTCCAGCGCCCCGGCGACCAGCAGCGGAACCACGACGACCAGATAGTGCTCGTAGGACGGCCGGGACACCAGGAAGAACGCCAGCATGAGCATCGCGGCCGTGTCCGCGAGCCGCGCCGGACCGGGGTCGCCGCGCCGCCAGCGCCGCCCGGCGCACACCAGCCCGGCCGCCGCCGCGGCCGGCGCCACCACCTGGGCCAGGAGCGGCGGCACCCCGAGACGCGGCAGCACCGCGGGCAGGGAACAGTCGAACGGCCGCATCAGCGTGTCCCCGCCCTTGAGGAGGAAGGGCAGGGTGCGGGTGAAGAACCCGCCCGGATCCGGCATGATCAGCGCCGCGCCCGCGGACATGGCCAGCGGCAGCGCCACCATCCAGGCCAGGGCACGCCACTGCCGGGCGAGGAGCAGCAGCACGACGACCGGCAGGAGCAGGGGCTTCACCGCCACGGACACCCCGAGGACGACCCCGGCCGCGTCCCAGCGGCCGCGGTCCGCCAGCAGCAGTGCCGACGGCAGCGCGAGGGCGCTCACGGCGGTCCAGTTCCCGAGGTTCATCAGATGGCCGACCGGTGCCCAGCACAGCACCAGCCCGAGCAGCCCGAGCACCGCGAACCGGCTCCGCGCCGGCACCCGGAACAGCCGTACGGCACACCACCAGCCCGCCGCGACCATCCCCACGCACACCACGGGCGCGGCCACCCGCAGCACCGGCGCCGGCAGCAGCGCCTGGCCGCCCGCGAACAGCACGGCGCTCGGCAGATAGAGGAAGCGCCGGTCGGCGTACGGGGCACCGCCGTGCAGCCAGACCTGTCCCGCGTGGACGACGAACGCGTTGTCCATGCCGCCCTGGGCGGAGACCACCGCCACCCGCGCGGCCCGGGCCAGCAGGACGACGGCGAGGAGGGTGACCGCGGCCGGACCGGCCGGACGCAGCAGCCAGGCGCGGGGTGCGGCGGCCGCGGGTATGTCCGGGGCGGCCGTCCGAAGGGCGTCGCGAGGCTGCATCACACGTACCTGTCCGAGAGGGCCGCGTACCTGTCCGAGAGGGGCCGCGGCCTGTCCGAGAGGGCTGCTGCGAGCGTAATGACGCCGCCGCACGGCCGCCGTGCGAGCGGGGGCCGCTCCACGGGCCCGGGAGCGCGCCCGCGTCGGTGCCGCACGGCCGCGAAGCCGTCGGCGGTGACTGCGCCGTCCGGGGGTACTCCGGCGAGCGCCTACTCTTGTCGCATGAGCAGCATCGACCGGAGCCAAGAAGTGGGCGTCACTCGCAGCTATGAGATCCGCACCTACGGGTGCCAGATGAACGTCCACGACTCCGAGCGATTGGCCGGGCTGCTCGAGGACGCCGGATACGTACGGGCACCCGAGGGGTCGGACGGTGACGCGGACGTCGTCGTCTTCAACACCTGCGCCGTCCGGGAGAACGCCGACAACCGGCTCTACGGCAACCTCGGCCACCTCGCGCCGAAGAAGGCGAAGCGGCCCGGGATGCAGATCGCGGTCGGCGGCTGCCTGGCGCAGAAGGACCGCGACACCATCGTGAAGAAGGCGCCCTGGGTGGACGTCGTCTTCGGCACGCACAACATCGGCAAGCTGCCGGTCCTGCTGGAGCGCGCCCGCGTCCAGGAGGAGGCGCAGGTCGAGATCGCCGAGTCGCTGGAGGCGTTCCCCTCCACGCTGCCCACGCGCCGCGAGAGCGCGTACGCGGCCTGGGTGTCCATCTCCGTGGGGTGCAACAACACCTGCACCTTCTGCATCGTCCCGGCGCTGCGCGGCAAGGAGAAGGACCGCCGCCCCGGCGACATCCTCGCCGAGGTCGAGGCCCTCGTGGGCGAGGGCGTCTCGGAGATCACGCTGCTCGGCCAGAACGTCAACGCCTACGGCTCCGACATCGGTGACCGCGAGGCGTTCAGCAAGCTGCTGCGCGCCTGTGGGAACGTCGAGGGCCTGGAGCGCGTCCGGTTCACCTCCCCGCACCCGCGCGACTTCACCGACGACGTGATCGCCGCGATGGCCGAGACCCCGAACGTCATGCCGCAGCTGCACATGCCGCTTCAGTCCGGCTCGGACCCGGTCCTGAAGGCGATGCGCCGCTCCTACCGGCAGGAGCGCTACCTCGGGATCATCGAGAAGGTGCGCGCCGCCATCCCGCACGCGGCCATCACCACCGACATCATCGTGGGCTTCCCCGGCGAGACCGAGGAGGACTTCGAGCAGACGCTGCACGTGGTGCGTGAGGCGCGGTTCGCTCAGGCGTTCACCTTCCAGTACTCCAAGCGGCCCGGGACCCCGGCCGCCGAGATGGAGAACCAGATCCCGAAGGAGGTCGTCCAGGCGCGCTACGAGCGGCTCGTCGCCCTCCAGGAGGAGATCTCCTGGGACGAGAACAAGAAGCAGGTCGGCCGCACGCTCGAACTGATGGTCGCGGAGGGCGAGGGCCGCAAGGACGGCGCCACCCACCGCCTGTCCGGCCGTGCCCCCGACAACCGCCTGGTCCACTTCACCAAGCCGGAGCAGGACGTGCGCCCCGGCGACGTGGTCACGGTCGAGGTCACCTACGCCGCACCGCACCACCTGCTGGCCGAGGGGCCGGTGCTCGACGTGCGCCGCACCCGTGCGGGTGACGCCTGGGAGAAGCGCACCGCCGCCGAGGCGGCCAAGCCGGCCGGGGTCATGCTGGGCCTGCCGAAGATCGGCGTCCCGGAGCCGCTGCCGGCGGCCGCGGGCAGCGGCTGCGGCTGCGACTGACGCACTCCCGGCGGGGCCGGGAGCGGTGCACGCGTTACCCTGCCGATCATGCTTGTCGCCGCCGCAGTCTGTCCCTGTCCGCCCCTTCTCGTGCCCGCCGTCGCCGCGGGCGCCGCGCCCGAGCTGGACGCCCTGCGCGCCGCGTGCACGGACGCGCTGGGTGTGCTGGCCGCCGCCCGGCCCGACCTGCTCCTGGTGGTGGGGCCCGCCGAGAAGTCCGGGCGCGGCCCGCACCCGGAGGGCACCCGGGGATCCTTCCGCGGCTTCGGTGTGGACCTGGACGTACGGCTCGGTGGGCCCGCGGACACGGATACGCGCACGGGACCCGCCTCGGAGCGCGAGCTGCCGCCCTCGCTCGCCGTCGCGGCGTGGCTGCTGGAGCGGACCGGCTGGTCCGACGCCCCGATCGAGGGGCTGGGCGTGGGAGAGCCGCTGGCGCCCGAGCGGTGCGTCGCCGCGGGACGGGACATCGCCGCGCGCGCCGACCGGGTGGCGATGCTGGTGATGGGCGACGCCAGCGCCTGCCGGTCGCTCAAGGCGCCGGGATACCTCGACGAACGGGCCGAGCCCTTCGACGCGGAGGCCGCCCGTGCGCTCGGCGCCGCGGACGTGGCGGCGCTGACCGGGCTCGACGCCGAGCTGGCGTACGAGCTCAAGGCTTCCGGCCGCGCCCCGTGGCAGGTGCTCGCGGGCGCCGCCGAGGGCGCCGGCCTCTCCGGCACGCTGCTCCACGACGCCGCGCCCTACGGCGTGGGCTACCTCGTCGCCGCCTGGTCCTGACAGGACGCCACGCCGCCTGGTCCTGGTCCTGGTCCGGTCCCGGGTACGGCGCGGGCGCTGTCTGGGCGCGGCCTGTGGTTCGGGCGCACGGCGTGGCGGACGGCCGGGAAGGTCCGCTTCCCGGCCGTCCGCCGGTGTGCCGCCGTCGTGGTGTTCGGGACGCTGCTCAGGAGGTGGGCGGGGGTCCCTCCGGAGGCGTCTGCGGAGGCGTCTGGGCGGTCTCGCCGCCAGGCGCCGTACTCGTGCTCGTACTCGTGCTCGTAGCCGTGTCCGGCCGCCGCTCGCCCCGGTGGGCGATACGGTCGACGGCGTCCTTCGCCTTGTCCGTGCCCGCGTGGATCTTCTCGCTGTACTTGCCCTTGGTCTTCTCGTCGACCACCTTCGCGGCCTTGTCCAGGCCGTGCTCGATCGAGCCCCGCTGCCGCTGGGCGAGGTCCGAGACCTTCTCCTTGGCCGGGCCGAGTTTGGCCTTCATGTTGTCCAGCAGACCCATGGTTCACCTTCCCTGGCGGGAGTTACGTGCGGGCGCCCTCGCCGGCCTCCTGCTCGGCCACCTCGTCGGTGGACTGCTGCTTGGGGATGTCCACGCCGTCGCCGACGGCCCTGTCGGTGCCGTCATCGCCTTCGGCGACGACACCGTCGTCCTCCGCCCGCGACGGCTTCGCCGTACCGCCCCCGGCACCGCCGTCCGCCCCGGCGGGCCCCTTCGCCGCTGTCCTCCCGTCCACCTCGGAGACGGCCGTCGCGGCCTGTGAGCCGGTCGTCGCCGCGTCGGCCGGCTCCTCCGCGACCGATACCTCCTCCGCAGCCCTCGACTCCGCAGCCTTCGACTCCGTAGCCTTCGACCTCCGGAAAAGTCGCGCAAAAACGCCCATATCAACTCCATACGTTACTCGTGCGGGCGAAACCGCGTAGTCCGGTGTGTCCGTCCGCGGTGCCCGGACCACCGCCCGCCGGAATCCGGCCGCGTGAACCTCGCAACGGGGAACGACCCCGCGCGCGTGCCGTCACGTAACTCGTTCGAGGGGCCCCTGGGAGGTTTGCGAAACTGGTGCGGTGAGCAGCGCACCCCCCGCCCCCCGCGTCATCGCCGTCGTCGGCCCCACCGCGGCCGGAAAGTCCGACCTCGGCGTCTTCCTGGCCCAGCGTCTCGGTGGAGAGGTCGTCAACGCCGACTCCATGCAGCTCTACCGAGGGATGGACATCGGCACCGCGAAGCTGACGCCAGACGAGCGCGCCGGCGTACCGCACCACCTCCTGGACATCTGGGACGTCACGGTCACGGCCTCCGTCGCCGAGTACCAGCGGCTCGCGAGGGAGCGCATCGACGCGCTGCTCGCAGAGGGGCGCTGGCCGATTCTGGTCGGCGGCTCCGGCCTCTACGTCCGCGGCGCCGTGGACAACCTGGAGTTCCCCGGCACCGACCCCGCCGTGCGGGCCCGCCTGGAGGAGGAGCTCGCGCTGCGTGGCTCCGGGGCGCTGCACGCCCGCCTGGCGGCCGCCGACCCGGAGGCGGCGCGCGCGATCCTGCCCGGCAACGGCCGTCGCATCGTCCGGGCGCTGGAAGTGATCGAGATCACCGGCCGCCCGTTCACGGCCAACCTCCCGGGACACGACTCCGTCTACGACACCGTGCAGATCGGCGTGGACGTGGCGCGCCCCGAGCTCGACGAGCGCATCGCGCGCCGGGTCGACCGCATGTGGGAGGCGGGTCTCGTGGACGAGGTGCGCGCGCTGGAGGCGCAGGGCCTGCGGGAGGGGCGTACGGCGTCCCGGGCGCTCGGCTACCAGCAGGTGCTCGCGGCGCTCGCCGGGGAGTGCACGCTGGAGGAGGCGCGCGCGGAGACCGTACGCGCCACCAAGCGCTTCGCGCGCCGCCAGGACTCCTGGTTCCGGCGCGATCCGCGCGTGCACTGGCTGAGCGGGGCCGCCGCGGACCTCCCGGAACTTCCGGACCTCGCGCTGGCGTTGGTCGAACGACCGGTTACAGCCTGATCACGTGATGGCATCGGGACGCCCAGGCCGTCATCCGGGCCTCCGGGAGCGTGCCATCATCGAGCTTCGATCGACCAAGTGGAGTCCTAGTTGGGAGGGCGCGTGGCGATGGAGGCCGGCCCTCGCGACACCGCACAAGGCGCACGCGGCGCACATGCCGCGCACGGCACCGAGCGCATCACCATGGAGCGCGCCGGTGCGGAACCGGACGAGGACTCACTGAGCCCCGACGGGCCCGACGACACGCAGGACGGCGTGACCGCGGACGGCCCCGAGCCCGAGGAGATGTACGCCGGGCCCGAGGTGGAGGTCGAGCTGCGCCCGCAGCGGCGCCTGCGCATCTGGCAGCTCGCCCCCATCGTAGGACTGGCCGCCGTCGGCTCGCTGATGTTCGCCTTCCCGCTGGCCTTCGACGGCGACAGCGGCGCGATGATCGCCATGCTGGGGCTGCTGATCTGCTCCTGCGCGGCCGGCTGGGGCATGATGGCCGCCCGGCGCGTGGGGTACACCTGGCCGGGCCTGCCGCCGCGCGGTGCCGGCAGACGCCCCGACTGGCGGCTCCTCGGCGCCTACGTGCTGCTCGTCGCCGTCGTGGTGGTCCTCGCCGTCTGGCGGGTCGCCCGGCTGCGCTAGGGGGTGTCCCGGGGCGTCCTCGGCCGCCGGCCGTACGCGGCCCCGTGGTGTCGTACCCACCCCGTACGATCGAGGCATGAGCACCCGCATCGCCTTCCTCAAGGGTCACGGCACGGAGAACGACTTCGTGATCGTCCCCGACCCGGAGAACACCGTCGAGCTGCCCCCGACCGCGGTGGCCGCCCTGTGCGACCGGCGCGCGGGCATCGGCGGCGACGGGGTGCTGCACGTCGTCCGGTCGGCCGCGCACCCCGAGGCCCGGCAGATGGCCGCCCAGGCCGAGTGGTTCATGGACTACCGCAACGGCGACGGCTCGATCGCGGAGATGTGCGGCAACGGCGTACGGGTGTTCGCGCGCTACCTCCAGCACGCCGGCCACGTGACCGAGGGCGACCTCGCGATCGCCACCCGCGGCGGCGTGAAGACGGTGCACCTCGCCAAGACCGCATCCGACAGCGGCTACGCCGCGGGCGACGTCACCGTCGGCATGGGCCGGGCACGGCTGCCCGAGGGGGAGGTCACGGTCAGCGTCGGACGGCGCAGCTGGCCCGCGCGGAACGTGAACATGGGCAATCCGCACGCGGTCGCCTTCGTCGACGACCTCGCGGACGCCGGTGACCTGTACTCCCCGCCCCCGTTCAGCCCGGCCGCCGCCTACCCGGACGGGGTGAACGTCGAGTTCGTGGTCGACCGCGGCCCCCGGCACGTCGCGATGCGCGTGTACGAGCGCGGCGCCGGCGAGACCCGCTCGTGCGGCACGGGTGCCTGCGCCGTCGCCGTGGCGGCCGCCCGGCGTGACGGCGCCGACCCGTCCGTCACCGGCTCCCCGGCGACCTACACGGTGGACGTGCCCGGCGGAACACTGGTGATCACCGAGCGTCCGGACGGCGAGATCGAGATGACCGGCCCCGCGGTGATCGTCGCCGAGGGCGAGATCGACGCGGAGTGGCTGGAAACAGCGGCGGGTTGAGGGCTCGCGGAGCCCGTCCGGCGGAGGTGGCGGGCCCGATACGGCACCGGATCCATGCCCGCGACGCAGGCACGGGAGCGAATCCACGGCTGACTTCCTGTCAGTTGGCCGGAAATCGTAAACCTCTGATCCGTCCCTCGAATGGGTGATCCGTTTCACGCTCTCCGAGAGGCGGTCGGCCCGGTGTGCTGGGCTCGGTAGCATCAAGCACCGGCCCGGACGGGGGATCCGACGCCAACCCCTGAGCCGCGTACGCCCTGGGGCACCCCGTCCGCCGGTCCACGCAGCCGGAGGTGCCCATGAGTGCGGATGCCACGAATCCCGCGGCCCCGGGCCCGGTGGCGCCCGCGGCGTCCCGCAGGAGAGCCCGCCCGCGGATCGACCTGCGCCGCCTGGGCCGGGCAGCGCTGCTCGGCCCGGCCGCCCGCGACCGGCTCCCCGACGCCATCGGCCACGTGGCCGAGGCGCACCGCGCCCACTTCCCCGACGCGGACCTCGAACCGCTGCGCCGCGCCTACGTCCTGGCCGAGTCCTCGCACCGCGGCCAGATGCGCAAGAGCGGTGAGCCGTACATCACGCATCCGCTCGCCGTCACCCTGATCCTCGCCGAACTCGGCGCCGAGACGACCACGTTGACGGCCTCCCTCCTGCACGACACCGTCGAGGACACGGACGTGACGCTCGACCAGGTCGGCGAGGAGTTCGGGGAGGAGGTCCGCTACCTCGTCGACGGCGTCACCAAGCTGGAGAAGGTCGACTACGGCGCCGCGGCCGAGCCCGAGACCTTCCGCAAGATGCTCGTCGCCACCGGCAACGACGTCCGCGTGATGTCGATCAAACTGGCCGACCGGCTGCACAACATGCGCACGCTCGGCGTCATGCGCCCCGAGAAGCAGGCCCGCATCGCCAAGGTGACCAGGGATGTGCTCATCCCGCTCGCCGAACGGCTCGGTGTGCAGGCGCTCAAGACCGAGCTGGAGGACCTGGTCTTCGCGATCCTGCACCCGGAGGAGTACGAGTACACACGGGAGTTGATCGCCGAGAACGCGTCCCGCCCGGGCGACCCGCTCACCGAGGTCGCCGAGCAGGTCCGCGGTGTGCTGCGCGAGGCCGACATCTCCGCCGAAGTCCTCGTCAGGCCACGGCACTTCGTGTCCGTGCACCGCGTCGCCCGGAAACGCGGCCGGCTGCGCGGCTGCGACTTCGGCCGGCTGCTCGTGCTGGTGAACGAGGACGCCGACTGCTACGGAGTCCTCGGCGAGCTGCACACCTGTATGACACCGGTCGTCTCGGAGTTCAAGGACTTCATCGCCGTACCCAAGTTCAACCTCTACCAGTCGCTGCACACGGCCGTCGCCCGGGAAGACGGCCAAGTCGTCGAAGTCCTCATCCGCACCCACCAGATGCACAAGGTCGCCGAGGCCGGCGTCGTCGCGCTCGGCAATCCCTACGCTCCTCCGGCGGAGGAGCAGTCGACGGGCGACGGCGAGCGCGTCGACCCCACCCGCCCCGGCTGGCTCTCCCGCCTCCTCGACTGGCAGCGTGCGGCACCCGACCCCGACACCTTCTGGTCCACGCTGCGCGAGGACCTCGCCCAGGACCGTGAGATCACCGTCTTCCGGCCCGACGGCGGCACGCTGGGCCTGCCCGAGGGGGCGACCTGCGTGGACGCGGCCTACGCGCAGTACGGCGAGGACGCCCACGCGTGCATCGGCGCCCGCGTCAACGGCCGCCTGGCGACGCTCAGCACCGTCCTGAGGGACGGCGACACCGTCCAGCTCCTCATGGGCCAGGACCCCGCCTCCGAGCCGTCCAGGGAGTGGCTCGACCACGCTCACACCCCCGCGGCCCGCATCGCCATCCAGCGGTGGCTGGCGGCCCATCCGGCGGCGGCCGACGAGTCGGCCGGGACCGCCGGGCGGGCCACGGCGGGTGCCCCGGACCTCGCGAGCGGGCCTTCGAGGGTCGCTCCGGGAGCCGTCGACGGGCCGTCCCCGGCCGCTGCGGCCATGGCGGAGGACCCCGGCAGGCCCGAAGGGGCGGACGGGCCCCTGCCGGGCGCGCGCGGCGGCCGGTCCGCGGCGGCGAGCGCCGTCATCGTCGACCAGCCCCGCGCGACGGTGCGGCTCGCCGGCTGCTGCACACCCGTGCCGCCGGACGAGATCACCGCGTTCGCCGTCCGCGGGGGAGTGGTGACCGTGCACCGCGTCGAGTGCGACACGGTGACCCGCATGACGGGCGCGGGGCGTCCCGAGGTCGGCGTGCGCTGGGGCGAGACCGCCGCGTGCCGTGTCACGCTGCTCGCCGAATCGTTCGGCCGTCCCCGTCTGCTCGCGGACCTGACCGAGGCCATCGCCCTGGAAGGCGTCGAGATCATCTCCGCGACCGTGGCCCCGCCGACCCAGCAGCGCGTCCACCACACCTACACCCTGCAACTCCCCGACGCGGCCCGCCTGCCCGCCCTCATGCGGGCGATGCGCAACGTCCCGGGCGTCTACGACGTCAGCCGCGCCCAGCTGCAGCCACAGCCTCAGCCGCCGGGGAGCTGAGCCGGGACGGGGCGGGGGCGCGGGCGCGCCAGGGAGCCGAAGCGGGACGGAGCGGGGCGAAGCGGGACGGAGCGGATGCGCTCCGGGGCCGGGTCGGGCGCCACCCCGTCCGCAACTTGGAGGGCCCCGTTCGGGTGGGCCGGGCGCGCGTCGTCGCCGTACCACCGCCGGGCGCTGATAGCCGTGGGTGCATGCCGCGCACTCTCCGTCACCGTCCCACGCGTCGCCTGAAGGCGACCGTTCTCGCGTCCGCCGTCTCCGTCTGCCTCCTCGGCGCGAGCGCCCCGCCCACTCCGCTCGGCGTCGGCGACCGGCTCTTCCCGTACCTGGGCAACCCGGGCTACGACGTCGCGTCGTACGACCTCTCCTTCGCCTACTCCGGCGACAACGGCAAGCCGCTCCAGGCCGTCACCACCATCGACGCCCGCGTGACGAGGACGCTGCGGGGCGTGAACCTCGACTTCGGGCACGGCAAGGTCTCCTCCGTGGAGGTCGACGGCCGGCCGGCCACGTTCACCACCGCCGGCGAGGATCTCGTCGTCACCCCGAAGGCCCCGCTGCCCGAGCACAGCCTGACCCGGATCACCGTGCACCACACCAGTGATCCCGGGCCGGCGAAGGGCCGCGACGGCGGCTGGGTGCGCACCACGGACGGCCTCGCCCTGGCCAACCAGGCCGACGCCGCGCACCTGGTGTTCCCGTGCAACGACCACCCCTCCGACAAGGCGATGTTCACCATCCGGGTCACCGCCCCGGAGGGGTACACGGCCGTCGCCAACGGCCTGCCGGAGGGTGTCGCCCGTTCCGGCGGCCGGGCCACCTGGACGTACCGCACCCGGCACCCCATGGCCACCGAACTGGCCCAGGTCTCCATCGGCCGCTCCACCGTGCTGCACCGCACCGGCCCGCACGGTCTGCCCGTCCGCGACGTCGTCCCCAGCAAGGACCGCAAGGCGCTCGAACCGTGGCTCGACAGGACCCCGGACCAGATCGCCTGGATGGAGAGCAAGGTCGGACGCTACCCCTTCGAGACGTACGGCCTGCTCATGGCCTCGGCCACCACCGGTTTCGAACTCGAGACACAGACCCTCTCTCTCTTCGAGAGAGATCTGTTCACCGATCCCGCCTACCCGAAGTGGTACGTGGAGTCGGTCATGGTGCACGAGCTGGCCCACCAGTGGTTCGGCGACAGCGTCACCCCGCGCGCCTGGTCCGACCTGTGGCTCAACGAGGGGCACGCCACCTGGTACGAGGCCCTGTACGCCGAGGAGAAGGCGCACAAGTCCATGGAGGTCCGGATGAAGGCCGCCTACGGGGCCTCCGACCAGTGGCGCGCGGCCGGGGGCCCGCCCGCGCTGCCCAAGCCGCCGGGGGCCGGCCAGAAGACCGGGATCTTCCGCGCGAACGTCTACGACGGGGCGGCCCTCGTCCTGTACGCGCTGCGTCAGCAGATCGGCGAGGCGGCGTTCGAGCGCCTGGAGCGCGCCTGGGTGCGCGGCAACCGGGACTCCACGGCGACCACGGCCGACTTCGTGCGGCTGGCCTCGGACGTCGCCGGACGCGACCTGAGCGGCTTCTTCAAGGCCTGGCTGTACGGTGCGAAGACCCCGCCGATGCCGGGTCACCCGGACTGGAAGCCGGCCCCGCGGCAGAAGTACGCGCCGCGGACGCTGAAGCGGTGACGGCGGCAGGTCACTCCGATTGCCGCGGACGGTGAGAAGGCATGTGCCGACCGGTGAGGAGGCGGCCGCCGCGGCGGAGAAATAACACCATGACGAGACGGGCCGTCCCGTGCGACCATCTTCGCGTCGGCACGGCACGGTGCACGGGGAATCTCCCGGGGCACTCGTGCGTTGACAGCAGTGACGGAACCGCCGCGGACAGCCCGTCGGACTCCTCCGCGGCCCCGTCACCGCACCACGGATTCCCAACGACGTAAGGACCCAATGACCTCCTCTTCTTCCTCTTCCCAGGCCACCAAGCGCCTCGCGCACACCTATCCCGAAGGTCTTCGGGCCGATGCCCTGATGGAAGAGGACGTCGCCTGGAGCCACGGGATCGACGGAGAGCGGGACGGCGACCAGTTCGACCGCTCCGAGCGCGCGGCCCTGCGCCGTGTCGCGGGCCTCTCCACCGAGCTCGAGGACGTCACCGAGGTCGAGTACCGTCAGCTCCGCCTGGAGCGGGTCGTCCTCGTCGGCGTCTGGACCTCGGGGACCGTGCAGGACGCGGAGAACTCGCTGGCCGAGCTCGCCGCCCTCGCGGAGACCGCCGGCGCGATCGTGCTGGACGGCGTGATCCAGCGCCGCGACAAGCCGGACGCGGCCACCTACATCGGCTCCGGCAAGGCCGACGAACTGCGCGACATCGTCCTGGAGACGGGCGCGGACACCGTCATCTGCGACGGTGAGCTGAGCCCCGGTCAGCTGATCCACCTCGAGGACGTCGTCAAGGTCAAGGTCATCGACCGTACGGCCCTGATCCTGGACATCTTCGCCCAGCACGCCAAGTCCCGGGAGGGCAAGGCGCAGGTGGCGCTGGCGCAGATGCAGTACATGCTGCCGAGGCTGCGCGGCTGGGGTCAGTCCCTGTCCCGCCAGATGGGCGGCGGCAGCGGCGGCCTCGCCACCCGTGGCCCCGGTGAGACCAAGATCGAGACGGACCGGCGCCGGATCCGCGAGAAGATGGCGAAGATGCGCCGGGAGATCGCGGACATGAAGACCGGCCGCGAGATCAAGCGCCAGGAGCGCCGCCGCCACAAGGTGCCCTCCGTCGCCATCGCGGGTTACACCAACGCCGGCAAGTCATCGCTGCTCAACCGCCTCACCGGCGCGGGCGTCCTGGTCGAGAACGCGCTGTTCGCGACCCTGGACCCGACCGTGCGCCGGGCCGAGACCCCGAGCGGGCGGCTGTACACGCTGGCCGACACCGTCGGATTCGTCCGGCACCTGCCCCACCACCTGGTCGAGGCGTTCCGCTCCACGATGGAGGAGGTCGGTGACTCCGACCTGATCCTGCACGTCGTGGACGGCTCACACCCGAACCCGGAGGAGCAGCTGGCCGCCGTGCGCGAGGTGATCAGGGACGTCGGCGCCACCGACGTGCCCGAGATCGTCGTGATCAACAAGGCGGACGCGGCCGACCCGCTGGTGCTCCAGCGGCTGCTGCGGATCGAGAAGCACTCGATCGCCGTCTCGGCCCGCACCGGCCGGGGCATCGCCGAGCTGCGCGCCCTGATCGACAACGAGCTGCCCCGCCCGTCCGTCGAGATCGAGGCGCTCGTGCCGTACACCCACGGCAAGCTGGTCGCGCGCGCCCACACCGAGGGCGAGGTGATCTCCGAGGAGCACACCGCGGAGGGCACCCTGCTCAAGGCCCGGGTGCACGAGGAGCTCGCCGCGGACCTGGCGCCGTACGTGCCGGCGGCCGCGCTCTGAGCCGTCCGGCTCCTAACGCACAGCACAACAGCACGAGGGCCCGCCCCCTGCGACAGGGGGCGGGCCGCCCTCGTCATGCCGCCGGCGTCACCGGCCGCCGTACGTCCTGCTCATGTTCTGGTACAGCGCCTCGGCGCCCCGGCCCAGCTGCGGGCCCGCGAGCCAGGTGTTGTCGGACGGGCCGATCGAGGTGTTGGAGACCAGCTCCGTCTTCCCGCCCACCACGCGGAACCAGCCGCCGCCGGACGAGCCACCGGTCATGGTGCAGCCGATCCGGTACATCGTCGGCAGGGACGGGCTGAGCGAGAACCGGCCCGGCCGGTCCAGGCACCGGAACATCTTCAGACCGTTGTACGGCGGGGCGGCCGGGTAGCCCCAGGCGCCCATCGTGGTGACCTCGGTGGCCGACGGCGCGGAGAAGTCCACGTCCAGCGCGGCCCCGACGGTCTCCTCCAGCGACTTCGAACCGGACTCCGGCTTCACGTGCAGCACGGCGTAGTCGTACGCGGCGCCCGCGCCGCCCGTCTCCGAGCCGCCCTGGATCCACTGGTTCGAGGTCGAGGCCCAGTCGGCCCACCAGGCGCCGTACGGGGCGACCTCGGACGGGCCCGCGTCGCTCAGCTCGGACGCGGACTCGCCGAGGTCGTTGTAGGCCGGGACGAACGCGATGTTGCGGTACCAGCCGCCGCCCTGGCCCGCGTGCACACAGTGGCCCGCCGTCCACACCAGGTTGGACTTGCCCGGGTGGTTGACGTCCTTGACGACCGTGCCGGAGCAGACCATCGAACCCTCGGGCGAGTCGAAGAAGACCTTGCCCACCGGAGCGGCGTGCTCGTGGTACGGGGTCTTCTCGGCCTGGGCCTGGACGGGTTGCGGCGCCGGGTCGCTGACGCCCTGGTCGGCGGCGGCGTCCTTGGTGGAGACCGTCTTGTTGGCCTCCTTGGCGGACTTCATCCGCTCGGGCTTCCACAGCCCCTTGATCACCGGGTTGACGAAGTCCTTGGCGGCGCTGAGCCACTTGTCCTTGTCCCAGTCCTTCCAGCCGCCCTTCTGCCACTGGTCGACATCGATCCCGTGCTCCTTGAGCCGGTCCGCGATGTCGGCCGGGACGTGGACCTTGCCGTCGCCGCCACCGCTGCCATCATCGACGGCCTGCGAAGCGGTGGCGCCCGGCTTGCCGCTCGCATCGTCCTTGCCCGAGTCGTCGCAGGCGGTCGCGGTGAGCGTCAGGGTCGCGGCCAGGGCGGTGGCGGCGAGGACGGCGCGCCGGCGTCCGTGCCGGAGCGCGGACGGCGTACGTGTGGAACGCATGGTGCGGAGAACCCCCGTTGGTTCGGTTGCCTGCCGCGCGCGCCGTGCCTGACGGCCGCGCGGGTTGTCGGTGAACGTCGTTGATGTCATGCGCCCGTTGGTGTCATGCGCTTGTCAGGACTGCATCGGCGCTGATCCCCGTGCGGTGTGCACCGGAACCGGCCGGGCGCGACATCCCACTATGCACGTGCGGATGAGGGCGAACGGCGGTGGGCTGGTGAAGGTTTCTGTCGAACACCCCACCGCCGTCGGCGAATCCCCCGGCTTCGCCGGGCGCTTCTCACTGCTAGGCGCGTTTCTCACTGCCCGGCGAACTTCTCACTGCCTGGCGCGCTTCTCACTGCCCGGCGAACTTCTTGCTGACCGAGTCGTACACGCCCTTGGCCACCGGACCCAGCCGCGGACCGGCCAGCCAGCCCGCCGTCACCGGGCCGATCGAGGTGTTGGACACCAGTGCGGGCTTGCCGTCCGTGCCCCTCTCGACCCATCCGCCCCCGGACGAACCACCGGTCATGGTGCAGCCGATGCGGTACATCGTCGGGTCGGAGGCCTTGACCGACAGCCGTCCCGGCTTGTCCTGGCACTGGTACAGCAGTTGTCCGTCGTACGGCGGCGCGGCCGGGTAGCCGGTCGCGGTGATGCTCTCCACCTTCGGCACGGCCGGGGCATCGAAGTTCACCGGCAGCGCCGAACCGACGGTCTCCTCCAGCGACTTGCCGCTGCCGCCCTTCTCCGGCGTCACATGCATGACGGCGTAGTCGTACGACGCGCCCTGCCCGCCGGTCGCACCGCCCTGCTCGATCCACTGGTCGGAGGTCTGCGCCCAGTCGACCCACCACACACCGTAGGGAGCGACCTCCTCCCGGGTGGCGTTCTGCAACTGGGCCGCGCTTTTGCCCGCGTTGTTGTACGACGGGACGAAGGCGATGTTGCGGTACCAGCCGCCCTTCTTGCAGGCGTGCACACAGTGACCGGCCGTCCACACCATGTCGGACTTGCCCGGGTGGGCCGGATCCTCGACCACCGTCGCCGAGCAGACCATCGTGCCCTCGGGGGAGTCGAAGAAGAGCTTGCCCGCCGTCGCGGCGTTGTTGTGGTACGGCGGCGCCACCGCCTGGGCCTTCACCGGCGCCGGGGTCGGGTCGGTGACACCCTGGTCACCGGAGATGTCGTTGTCGTCGACACCCTTGTCCGGATCCTCGGCCCGGCGCATGCGGTCCGGGTCCCACAGCCCCTGGATGATCGGGTTGATGAAGTCGTTGGCCTCGCGCAGCCAGTCGTCCTTGTCCCAGTTCTTCCAGGCCCCGTTCTTCCACTTGTCGAGGTCGATCCCGTGCTCCTTGAGCTTGTTGCGGATGTCGTCCGGGATCTTGATCTTGCCGTCACCCCCCGAACCGCCCGCGTCGTCGGCGCTCGCGGAGGGCTTGCCGTCCGCGTGGGTGTCGTCCCCGTTGCAGCCGGTGGCGGTGAGCGCCAAGGCCGAGACCAGAGCGAGGGCGGCCAGCGCCGGGGAGCCCGGACGCCGGGCGCTCCCCCTTCGGCGAGCGGTGACGGACGGGCGTATGGGTCGCATGCTCTGACTCCCCCTGGTGTGACGGGACTTGCTGGTGCCGCCGTGGCCCCCGCAGCCACCCCGAGCCGACGGGCCGAGGGCGTGCGCGCTCACAGCGGTGCGGAACGGCACCACACACTATGCGCTCGCTGTGGGGGACTGCCGACGGAACGGCAACGGTTCCGTCACGGCAAGGATCTTGAAGCAACCCGTAACCCTGTGAGCGATTGGCGGTTGTAACGGTGAGGGGCCTGCTGTCCAGGCCCGGGCCCCTGCGCCGACGGTGGGCGACTCGCCGCCGACAGCGCCGATCACAGCGCCGATCACAGCGCCGACCGGCAGGTCGCAGGCGGCAGCGGGACGACGCCTTGCGGCAGTTGGGAGGCGGGGCCCTCGGGACAGGTGGAGGCCGACGCCTTGGGACAGCGGGAGGACAGGGAGCCGTGACCGTGACGGAGTCTGCGCCCGGGGGGTCTGGGCCACGTGGGCCTGGCCCACGGGGGTCTGGATCACGGGGGTCTGGACCACGGGGGTCTGGACCACGGGGGTCTGGGCCCGGTGGGAGTGCTTCTGGGGAGTGTGCGCCTGCCGGGAGTTCGCCTGCGGGGGCGCACGCCCTGCACGAGGGGATCCTGCGGCGCCAGTCGGCGCGCGAGTCGGCGGCCCGCACCTACGCGCGCGCTCTGCCGATCGTTCCGGTCCGGGCGCGCGGGCTCACCATCGAGGGCGCGGACGGCCGCCGCTATCTGGACTGTCTCTCGGGCGCGGGCACCCTCGCCCTCGGGCACAACCATCCCGTCGTCCTCGAGGCCGTTCGCAAGGTCCTCGACTCCGGCGCACCGCTGCACGCCCTCGACCTGGCCACACCGGTCAAGGACGCCTTCGTCGACGAACTGTTCCGCACCCTGCCCGCCGGGCTCGCCGACCACGCGCGCGTGCAGTTCTGCGGCCCGGCCGGGACGGACGCGGTGGAAGCCGCCTTCAAACTCGTCCGGGCCGCCACCGGCCGCGCCGGGATCATGGCGTTCGCGGGCGCCTACCACGGGATGACCGCCGGAGCGCTCGCCGCCTCCGGACACGCTCCTGACGTCCGGGTCGCCCGGCTGCCCTACCCGCAGGACTACCGCTGCCCCTTCGGCGTCGGCGGCCCCCGCGGAGCCGAACTCGCGGCCCGCTGGACGGAATCCGTACTGGACGACCCCAGGTCGGGGGTGCCCCTGCCCGCCGCGATGATCCTCGAACCGGTGCAGGGGGAGGGCGGGGTGATTCCCGCGCCGGACGACTGGATGCGGCGGATGCGGCGGCTCACCGCGGAGCGCTCCGTTCCGCTGATCGCCGACGAGATCCAGACCGGGGTCGGCCGCACGGGCGCGTTCTGGGGGGTCGAACACAGTGGGGTGACACCGGATGTGATGGTGCTGTCCAAGGCCATCGGCGGCAGTCTGCCGCTGGCCGTCGTGGTCTACCGCGACGACCTCGACGTCTGGGAACCGGGCGCCCACGCGGGAACCTTCCGCGGCAACCAACTCGCCATGGCCGCAGGCACGGCCACCCTTGCCCATGTCCGCGAGAACCGCCTCGCCGAACGCGCCGCGACCCTGGGCTCCCACATGCTCTCCCAACTCGGCGCACTGGCCGATGCGTACCCGTGCATCGGCGAGGTACGGGGGCGGGGTCTGATGATCGGCCTGGAACTCGTGGACCCGGCCGGCACCGCTGCCGAAGACGACGTCACACCACCGACGCTCGGAGCCCGCGTGCCCAGACCCGCGGCCCCCGAACTCGCGGCCGAGGTCCAGCGGGAATGCCTGCGCCGGGGCCTCATCGTCGAACTCGGCGGCCGGCATGCGAGCGTCGTACGACTCCTGCCCCCGCTGACGATCACCGACGAGCAGTCGGCTGCCGTGCTCGACCGGCTGGCGGACGCGGTCGAAGCGGCGGTCCGGACACATACCGACCGTGACCGCCGGACCGGGCCACCCCGGCGACAGCGACGATCCTCCGGACGCGCGGCGGGAGCGGGATAGCGCCGTCGGGCCGCCCGAGCCGCCGGACTGCCGAGTCGCGGTGTCGCGACGGCGAGCAGGTCGGCGGGCCTGTCGGCCAGGGCAGCCGGTCGGCGGAGCCGTTTGGTGGGCCAGAGCAACTGACTGGCCAGAGCAACTGGCGGGCCGGAGCAGCCGGTCGGCCGAGGCAGCCGGTCGGCCGAGGCAGCCGTCCAGCGAGCGAGCGCCTCGGCTGGCTTTCCGGGCGAGTAGGTCACGCGGAGGCGGCCGGAGCTCCCCGAGCCCGAAGCCGGACGAGCCCGAACCGGACGAACCCGGACCGGACGAACCCGAACCGGACGAACCCGGACCGGACGAACCCGAACTGAATGAGCCCGGACCGGATGAGACCGGATCGCACGAAGCCATCCCGTCCGATCCGGGTCCGAGGCCGGTCCGGGCGGGGCGGGTCGGGACACGGCGGGGCGGCCGGACCGATCTCGGCCGTATCGGGAGAACCCGGGGGGAGAGGAGGACCGGCGCGCCCCCGGAGGACAGGGGGCTTCGGCTCCCCGGCCCCGCACCACCCGAGCCCTCGCCACCTGAGCTTCACACCATCCGAACCCCCCACCATTTGAACCCCACACCGTCCGACCCGCGGACGCGGCCCCGGACCCGAGTCCCGAAGCCCCGAAGCCCTGAAGCCCCGAACAACGCCCACAAGGAACCCTCTTGAACGCAACCCCGACAACGCACGGTCACCGCTCCGCCTCCCAGGGCGCGACCGAGACGGTCCCCCGCCAACCCCATGGCGCACCCCGCCTTGCGCATCCGGACCGCACGGCCGCGGACCTTCTGGACCATCCCGACCCGCACACAGCCGCCCGAGCCGCAGCCGTGGAGAGCCTCCTGCGCTGCTGGGTACGCGAGACCGGCATCGCCGACCCCGGCAGCGACACCCTGCGCGTCCCGCTCCCGGCCAGCGGTACGGCCCTCCTCGTCCCGGTCCACCACTGGTCGCCGACCGGCTGGCACCGCTTCGGCCTGCCCCGCCTGGCCGGCGCCCCGGCCGCCTCGGCCCCGGCCGATGCCGTCACGGTCGCCACCCTGCTCGCGCGGGAAGCGGTGATCCCACCCGCTGTCCCCGTCGGTGCCCCTCCAGCCGTTCCCGCAGCCGGTGTTCCGCCGGCTGCTCCCGTCGGTGACGAGGCCGTCGATCTCGTCGCCCGTGTAGCCGACTCGGTTCGGCGCACCACCCTCTTTCTCACCGACCGCCGCGAACACCCCGCCGACGGTCCCGACCACTTCCTCTCCGCGGAGCAGGCCCTCGTGCTCGGACACCCACTGCATCCGGCCCCGAAGAGCCGTGAGGGTCTGTCGGAGGCCGAAGCCCGTCCCTTCTCACCGGAGTTGCGAGGCTCCTTCCCCTTGCACTGGATGGCGGTCGCCCCCTCCGTGCTCGCCACCGACTCGGCGTGGACCGAGAGCGGCCGGCCCGTCCCGGCCGACCGGCTCATGGCCCGACTCGCCGGAGCGGACCTGCCGCTGCCCGAGGGGTACGCCCCCCTGCCCCTGCACCCGTGGCAGGCGCGCGACGTCCGGCACCGCCCGGGCACCAGGGCGCTGCTCGACGCGGGACTCCTCCGCGACCTGGGCCCCCACGGACCCTCCTGGCATCCCACCTCCTCCGTACGGACCGTTCACCGCACCGGCGCACCGGCCATGCTCAAACTGTCGCTGGGCCTGCGTATCACCAACTCCCGTCGCGAGAACCTCCGTAAAGAACTGCACCGCGGCGTCGAGGTCCACCGCCTCCTGCGCGGCGGCCTGTCCCAGCGGTGGCGGGCGGCGCACCCCCGCTTCGACATCGTCCGCGACCCGGCCTGGCTGGCCGTCGACGACCAGGACGGCGCCCCCGTGCCGGGGCTGGACGTGATGATCCGGCACAATCCGTTCGGCCCGGCGGACGACGTCTGCTGCATTGCCGGTCTCGTCGCGCCCAGGCCGTATCGCCAGACCGGAGCCGACCCGGTCGTCCGGTCCCGTCTGGCCGACGTCGTCAGGTGCCTCGCCCTGCGCACCGGACGTCCGCGAGACGCCGTCGCCGCCGAGTGGTTCCTGCGCTATCTCGAACAGGTGATCCGTCCGGTGGTGTGGCTCGACGGCGAGGCAGGGATCGCCCTGGAAGCCCATCAGCAGAACACACTGGTGGTGCTGGACGCCGACGGCTGGCCCGCAGGCGGCCGCTACCGCGACAACCAGGGCTACTACTTCCGCGCCTCCCGGCGCGCGGAGCTGGACGCCCTGCTGCCCGGCATCGGTGAGCGCAGCGACACCTTCGTCTCCGACGAGGTCACGGACGAACGCTTCGGCTACTACGTCGCCGTCAACAACGTCTTCGGTCTCATCGGTGCCTTCGGCTCCCAGGGGCTCGCCGGCGAGCGGCTGCTCCTGGCCGCTTTCCGTCGCTTCCTCAGCGCTCTCGCCTCCGGCCCTGCCCGTACCCGCTCCAACCTGCCGGCCCGCCTGCTCGACTCACCGGTCCTGCGCTGCAAGGCCAACCTGCTGACCCGGCTGCACGGCCTCGACGAACTCGTCGGCCCGGTCGACACCCAGTCCGTCTACGTCACCATCGCGAACCCCCTGCACTCCTGAAACGAATCCCTTGCCGAGAGGAGCGCGCCATGTCTCCCTCCGACGCCGGCGCAGCCACCGACCAGGCCCCTGCCACCATCGGTGCCCCCGACCTGGATGCCGAACCGATCCCCGTGGCGGTCGCCACCGCGGCCGACCCGGGCGCGATCGGCGCCGATCTCCGCCCTGGGCCGGCCGAGACGGGCACCGACAGCGAGGACACGCTCGACCTCCACCTGCCCGACGACTTCGTCGCACTCTTCGCGGAGAGGACCGCGGCCGGATCCGCCGTGGACGATCTCCTCGACGGCGTCGGCGACTGGGGTGCCATCGCCACCCCCGTCGGCGCCTTCCAGCTGGTCCCCGTCCAGGTCGAACGGGACCTGCCGGTCATCGTCCGGTGGATGAACGACCCGGCCGTCGCCGAGTACTGGCAGCTGGCCGGACCGCAGAGCATGACCGAGGCCCACCTGCGCGCGCAGCTGGACGGCGACGGACGCAGCGTCCCCTGCCTCGGCCTCCTCCGGGGCACACCGATGAGCTACTGGGAGATCTACCGGGCCGATCTCGACCCGCTGGCCCACCACTATCCCGCCCGGCCGCACGACACCGGTGTCCACCTCCTCATCGGCAGCGTCACCGACCGCGGCCGAGGACTCGGCAGCGCTCTGCTCCGAGCCGTGGCCGACCTGATCCTCGACAAACGCCTCAGCTGTTCCCGCGTCGTGGCGGAACCCGACCTTCGCAACGCACCCTCCGTAGCCGCCTTCCTGACCGCCGGCTTCCGCTTCGCGGCCGAGGTCGACCTGCCCGACAAGCGGGCCGCCCTCGTGATCCGGGACCGGTCCTTGCGGGAGCTGCTGTGATAGTCGGTCGCAGCCCCGTCACAATCAGCAACGTCCGCCGGGCTGGTCCGGTTCCCGTCGCGCAGAACCGATCGAAGAAGCGCGGAACCCCTGGTCCGCGGCTCGACCGCCCGTTTGTCAGTCCCGAGCCGTAGGGTGGTCGCGCTATGACGAAGCCCTCTCTCCCCGAACTCCTGCATGCCGCCGTCGCTGCCGTCGGCGGTGCGGAGCGCCCCGGCCAGGTGACCATGGCCCAAGCCGTCGCGGACGCGGTCGACGACGGCTCGCACCTGCTGGTCCAGGCCGGCACCGGTACCGGTAAGTCGCTCGGTTACCTCGTGCCCGCGCTCGCGCACGGGGAGCGGGTCGTGGTGGCGACGGCCACCCTGGCGTTGCAGCGCCAGCTCGTCGAGCGCGACCTGCCGCGCACGGTCGACGCGCTGCACCCCCTGCTGCGCCGTCGACCGGAGTTCGCCATGCTCAAGGGCCGCTCGAACTACCTGTGTCTGCACCGCCTGCACGAGGGCGTCCCGCAGGACGAGGAGGAGGGCCTGTTCGACCAGTTCGAGGCGGCCGCGCCCACCAGCAAGCTGGGGCAGGACCTGCTGCGGCTGCGCGACTGGGCGGACGAGACCGAGTCCGGTGACCGTGACGACCTCACCCCCGGTGTGTCCGACCGCGCCTGGGGGCAGGTCTCGGTCTCGTCGCGGGAGTGCCTGGGCGCCTCCAAGTGCGCCTACGGCGCCGAGTGCTTCGCCGAGATGGCCCGCGAGCGCGCCAAGCTCGCCGAGGTCGTCGTCACCAACCACGCGCTGCTCGCGATCGACGCCATCGAGGGCGCGCCGGTCCTGCCGCAGCACGAGGTGCTGATCGTCGACGAGGCCCATGAGCTGGTCTCGCGGGTGACCGGTGTCGCCACCGGCGAACTCACGCCGGGGCAGGTCAACCGTGCGGTGCGCCGCGCCGCGAAGCTCGTCAACGAGAAGGCCGCGGATCAGCTGCAGACGGCCGCCGAGGGTTTCGAGCGGCTGATGGAGCTGGCCCTGCCGGGCAGGCTGGAGGAGATCCCCGAGGACCTCGGCTATGCCCTGCTGGCGCTGAGGGACGCGGCGCGCAACGTCATCTCGGCCCTCGGCGCGACGCGCGACAAGTCGGTCCAGGACGAGGACGCGGTCCGCAAGCAGGCGCTGGCCTCCGTGGAGAACGTGCACGACGTGGCGGAGCGGATCACGAACGGCTCCGAGTGGGACGTCGTCTGGTACGAGCGCCACGACCGCTTCGGCGCCTCCCTGCGCGTCGCCCCCATGTCTGTCTCGGGCCTTTTGCGCGAGAAGCTCTTCGCGGATCGCTCCGTCGTCCTGACCTCGGCGACCCTCAAGCTCGGCGGCGACTTCAACGGTGTCGGCGCCTCCCTCGGCCTCGCCCCGGAGGGCACGGAGGGTGATGACGTGCCGCAGTGGAAGGGCGTGGACGTCGGTTCACCCTTCGACTACCGCAAACAGGGCATTCTGTATGTCGCCAAGCACCTGTCGCGCCCCGCGCGGGACGGTGACCGCGGGGACATGCTCGACGAGCTGACGGAACTGATCCAGGCGGCGGGCGGCCGCACACTCGGCCTGTTCTCGTCGATGCGGGCCGCCCAGCTCGCCGCCGAGGAGTTGCGGGCGCGCATCCCCGAGTTCCCGATCCTGCTCCAGGGCGAGGAGACCCTGGGCGAGCTGATCAAGAATTTCGCCGCGGACCCGAGGACGTGCCTGTTCGGCACGCTGTCCCTGTGGCAGGGCGTCGACGTCCCCGGCCCCAGCTGCCAGCTGGTCGTCATGGACAAGATCCCGTTCCCGCGCCCGGACGACCCACTGATGAGCGCCCGCCAGAAGGCGGTCGAGGACGCCGGCGGCAATGGCTTCATGGCGGTCGCCGCGACCCATGCGGCCCTGCTGATGGCCCAGGGCGCCGGCCGTCTCGTCCGCGCCTCCGGGGACCGCGGGGTGGTCGCCGTACTCGATCCGCGGCTGGCCACAGCGCGTTACGGCGGCTATCTGAAGGCATCACTGCCGGACTTCTGGTACACCACCGACCGCAATCAGGTGCGGAAGTCGCTGGCGGCCATCGACGCCGCGGCCCGGCGGGCGGAGGAGGAGCAGCCGGCGGCCGGCTGAGCGCGCACAGCACAGAGCCCCGGAACCGGCGCAGAGGTTCCGGGGCCCGATCAAGGGGCGGGTCGACAGGCCCGCCGCTGCGCTCCTCAGACGCGCCGCAGGACGGCCACCACCTTGCCGAGGATGGTGGCGTCGTCACCCGGGATCGGCTCGTACGCCGCGTTGTGCGGCAGGAGCCAGACATGGCCGTCCTCGCGCTTGAAGCGCTTGACGGTCGCCTCGCCCTCGATCATGGCGGCCACGATGTCGCCGTTCTCGGCGACCTGCTGGCGGCGGACCGTGACCCAGTCGCCGTCACAGATGGCGGCTTCGATCATCGAGTCGCCGACGACCTTCAGGACGAACAGCTCACCGTCGCCGACCAGCTGCCGGGGGAGAGGGAAGACGTCCTCGACCGACTCCTCGGCCAGGATCGGGCCACCGGCGGCGATCCGGCCGACCAGGGGGACGTACGACGCGGCCGGCTTGCCCACCGTGTCGGTGGGCTGCAGCGTGGCGGCCTGGTCCGAGCCACGGACCTCGTAGGCGCGCGGGCGGTGCGGGTCACGGCGCAGAAAACCCTTGCGCTCGAGCGCCATGAGCTGGTGTGCCACCGAGGAGGTGCTGGACAGGCCGACCGCCTGGCCGATCTCCCGCATGGACGGCGGATAGCCGCGCCGCTGCACCGAGTCCCTGATGACCTCGATCACCCGGCGCTGCCGCTCGGTGAGGCCCGAGCTGTCCGCCCGGATGCCTGGAGGTCGGCCCGGAAGGGAGCGCTTGGGTCCCTCGGGATTCGCGGCTTCGTTCATCGCATGCACCGGCTCGAGTCGGCCCTGGGAGCGGTCCTGGGCAGTGATGGTGGCACTGTCTGCGGTGGTGGTCACGTCGTCGGCCCCTCTCGATGGTCTCCCTCCGGCACAACGGTAGTTGCTTTCGAAAGGTTGCGCCAAACACACGTTCGAGTGAAAAAGTGTGGATCACCAGACTTGATCACGTGTCTGGGTGTATGGCCGACGTGGTGCCCGGCGGGCAAAAAGGCCTGTTGCTGTACTCTTCACCGCCGGAGTGCAGACCTTGTGGGTCGCCGCCCCAGTCTGCCATCCGGCGCCTCGTCGACCGAGCGCCGGTTCCCTTCTGCCCGGGAGTCCCACGCGTCCTCCCCGCGGCGCTCACGGTATCTCCCTGGGTCCGCCGGCGATACGGGTGTGCGTCGGCGTGTCCGGCGCCGAGGCGCCGGGGCCGGGACCTCCGCGTGTCCGGCATGGTGCCGCGGGCGCGCCGGTCCGGGCCGTACGCGCGCGACACGCGTAGCGCGGCACGCGACACGCGTGGCGAGCTGGGTGTACGGTCCAGGCCCTACATCTAGTGGTTGGATGGCTACAGCGGCCCACAAGTTGTGGTCCCCGGTCTCCGGGGCCCGGATCATCGCCTATGCTTGGGGCTGCTTCGCGGGGCCCATGAGGCCTGGCGAGGCTATCGAGTCTGCTGTGAGGAGGGTTGGAGTCCATGCACTGCCCCTTCTGCAGGCACCCCGACAGCCGCGTCGTCGACAGCCGTACGACGGACGACGGCACGTCCATCCGCAGGCGCCGCCAGTGCCCCGAGTGCTCCCGACGGTTCACGACCGTGGAGACGTGCTCGCTGATGGTGGTCAAGCGGTCCGGAGTCACCGAGCCGTTCAGTCGTACCAAGGTCATCAACGGCGTGCGCAAGGCGTGCCAGGGACGGCCTGTCACGGAGGACGCGCTCGCGCAGCTCGGCCAGCGGGTCGAGGAGGCGGTGCGCGCGAGCGGATGCGCCGAGGTGGCCGCCCACGAAGTGGGACTGGCCATACTCGGCCCCTTGCAGGAGCTCGACCTCGTCGCCTATCTGCGGTTCGCGTCCGTGTACCGGGCGTTCGACTCGCTCGAGGACTTCGAGGCCGCCATCGCGGAACTCAGGGAAGCCACACGACGCCCCGCCGCGGAGCAGGAGGACGGCGACGGCGCCGTCGCGGGGAGCCAGGAAGACGACCGCGGGCGCGGTGGGACGGCCGAGGTCCCCGTGCCCGCACGTGCCGCCGACTGAGCGGCGGACGGGTCCGGACCGCGTTCCGGGTCCGGCTCGGCGGCGGCGAGGAAGACGGCTGCGGGTGGCGGCGACGCAGGTGCCCGCAGCACCAGACAGAACACCGTGTCTCCGGAACATCGGGGCACTTCAGGGCGTTTTCGCCCGTACAGGGAGGCGGCATGACAGAGACGGCGAGCGGTCCGGCACGAGGTTCCCGAGCCAAGGGCTCCAAGGCGGGGAACAAGGGACTGCACATCGAGCGCGTCCACACCACCCCCGGCGTACACCCGTACGACGAGGTGGCCTGGGAGCGCCGTGACGTCGTCATGACCAACTGGCGCGACGGCTCGATCAACTTCGAGCAGCGTGGCGTCGAGTTCCCCGACTTCTGGTCGGTGAACGCGGTCAACATCGTCACCAGCAAGTACTTCCGCGGTGCCGTCGGCACCCCGCAGCGCGAGACCAGCCTGAAGCAGCTGATCGACCGCATCGTGAAGACGTACCGGAAGGCCGGTGAGGACCACAAGTACTTCGCCTCGCCCGCCGACGCCGAGATCTTCGAGCACGAGCTGGCCTACGCCCTCCTGCACCAGATCTTCAGCTTCAACAGCCCCGTCTGGTTCAACGTCGGCACGCCGCAGCCCCAGCAGGTCTCCGCCTGCTTCATCCTGTCCGTCGACGACTCCATGGAGTCGATCCTCGACTGGTACAAGGAAGAGGGCATGATCTTCAAGGGCGGCTCCGGCGCCGGCCTCAACCTCTCCCGCATCCGCTCCTCCAAGGAGCTGCTCTCCTCCGGCGGCAACGCCTCCGGCCCCGTCTCCTTCATGCGCGGCGCCGACGCCTCCGCCGGCACCATCAAGTCCGGTGGTGCCACCCGCCGCGCCGCCAAGATGGTCATCCTCGACGTCGACCACCCCGACGTGGAGGACTTCATCGAGACCAAGGTCAAGGAGGAGGAGAAGATCCGCGCCCTGCGCGACGCGGGCTTCGACATGGACCTGGGCGGCGACGACATCACCTCCGTCCAGTACCAGAACGCCAACAACTCCGTCCGCGTGAACGACGAGTTCATGAAGGCGGTCGAGCAGGGCGGGAAGTTCGGCCTGCGTGCCCGCATGACCGGCGAGGTCATCGAGGAGATCGAGGCCAAGTCCCTCTTCCGCAAGATGGCCGAGGCCGCCTGGGCCTGCGCCGACCCGGGCATCCAGTACGACGACACGATCAACCACTGGCACACCTGCCCGGAGTCCGGCCGCATCAACGGCTCGAACCCGTGCAGCGAGTACATGCACCTGGACAACACGTCCTGCAACCTCGCCTCGCTGAACCTGATGAAGTTCCTCAAGGACGACGGCAAGGGCAACCAGTCCTTCGACGTCGAGCGCTTCTCCCAGGTCGTCGAGCTGGTCATCACCGCGATGGACATCTCCATCTGCTTCGCGGACTTCCCGACCCAGAAGATCGGCGAGAACACCCGCGCCTTCCGCCAGCTCGGCATCGGCTACGCCAACCTCGGCGCCCTGCTGATGGCGACCGGCCACGCCTACGACTCCGACGGCGGCCGCGCCCTCGCCGGTGCCATCACCTCCCTGATGACCGGCACCGCCTACAAGCGTTCCGCCGAGCTGGCCGCCGTCGTCGGCCCCTACGACGGCTACGCCCGCAACGCCCAGCCGCACCAGCGCGTCATGAAGCAGCACGCCGACGCCAACGCCCGGGCCGTCCGCATGGACGACCTGGACACCCCGGTGTGGGCCGCCGCCACGGAGGCCTGGCAGGACGTGCTGCGTCTCGGCGAGAAGAACGGTTTCCGTAACTCCCAGGCATCCGTCCTCGCCCCCACCGGCACCATCGGCCTGGCCATGTCCTGCGACACCACCGGTGTCGAGCCCGACCTCGCCCTGGTCAAGTTCAAGAAGCTGGTCGGCGGCGGCTCGATGCAGATCGTCAACGGCACCGTGCCGCAGGCCCTGCGCCGCCTGGGCTACCAGGAGGAGCAGATCGAGGCGATCGTCGCCCACATCGCCGAGCACGGCAACGTGATCGACGCCCCCGGCCTCAAGCCCGAGCACTACGAGGTGTTCGACTGCGCCATGGGCGAGCGGGCCATCTCCCCGATGGGCCACGTCCGCATGATGGCCGCCATCCAGCCGTGGATCTCCGGCGCCATCTCCAAGACAGTCAACATGCCGGAGTCGGCGACCGTCGAGGAGGTCGAGGAGATCTACTTCGAGGCCTGGAAGCTGGGCGTCAAGGCGCTGGCGATCTACCGCGACAACTGCAAGGTCGGCCAGCCGCTGTCCGCGAAGAAGAAGGAATCCGAGGAGAAGGCGGAGGCCGCCGAGGAGCCGCAGGCCAAGGTCGAGAAGGTCGTCGAGTACCGCCCGGTCCGCAAGCGCCTTCCCAAGGGCCGTCCCGGGATCACCACCTCCTTCACCGTCGGTGGCGCCGAGGGCTACATGACCGCCAACTCCTACCCGGACGACGGTCTCGGCGAGGTCTTCCTGAAGATGTCCAAGCAGGGCTCGACCCTCGCGGGCATGATGGACGCCTTCTCCATCGCGGTCTCCGTCGGCCTCCAGTACGGCGTGCCCCTGGAGACGTACGTCTCGAAGTTCACCAACATGCGCTTCGAGCCGGCCGGCATGACCGACGACCCGGACGTGCGGATGGCGCAGTCGATCGTCGACTACATCTTCCGCCGTCTGGCGCTGGACTTCCTGCCCTTCGAGACGCGCTCCGCGCTCGGCATCCACTCCGCCGAGGAGCGCCAGCGCCACCTGGAGACCGGCTCCTACGAGCCGATCGACGAGGACGTCGACGTCGAGGGCCTGGCCCAGTCGGCGCCGCGGCAGACCGACCTGAAGGCCGTCGCCGCGCCGAGGCCCGAGGCCGAGGCGGCCAAGCCCGCCCCGAAGCAGGCGCACACCAGCGCCGAGCTGGTGGAGATGCAGCTGGGCATCCAGGCGGACGCCCCGCTCTGCTTCTCCTGCGGCACCAAGATGCAGCGGGCCGGCTCCTGCTACATCTGCGAGGGCTGCGGCTCGACCAGCGGCTGCAGCTGAGTCGGCTGATCTGACGGAAACGTCGTGAGGTAAGGGGCGTCGGCCATGGCCGACGCCCCTTACCCGTGCCTACTCTTACCGGCTGCGACCGCGGCGCACGCGTATCGACTACGACGGACGCGCGCGGCCCATGTGGCGGGTGAACGTCGCCGGATCGTCCTCGAAGCCGTGGACGCCGGGGCGGAAGGCCCAGTCGCCGGACCCGTCCCGCGCGAACTCCGCGACGGTGGCCGCCGTCGCGCCCAGGACACCGCCGAAGTCGTCGTCGGCAAGGACGGTGTACCCCTCACGGATGCGCAGCCCCGGGTTCAGCACGTTCACGAACGTGCGGTGCGCCGTGCGCTGCTGGATCACGACGCCGACCACCACGCGCGCGTACCGCTCGGCGAGCCGGTCGAGCTCCAGCGTCATGACCTCGTCCCAGCCGAAGCCCTGACCGTCCTGGCTGTCCCGGTCGAGGTAGATCGTGCCGTCCGGGGAGCGGCTGTCGAAGTGGACCAGGTACGCCGGAGCGCCGTAGGGGTCGCCGGCCTCGTAGGTGGCGGCCACGAGGTCCAGGTCGGTGGGTGGCGCTCCCGCCGGACTCGGATCCCACCTGAGCGCGACCTCGACCTTGCGGATGCCCTTGCTGAGCCCGCTCACCGGACTCCCCCTTCCCGGTCCTCTTGCGCCCCTTCCTGCCTCAACTTCCGGCTCATGGGCGCTCGTTGTCCATCGTGCCACGCGCGCGGGGCCGCCTGCGCGGGCGCTGTCCCCGCGAGAGCGACCGACGCCACGCCACTGGGCCTTACCATGGCGCGGTGCTGGTCAAGTGGATTCGCTGCACCGTGGTGGACCGCCGCGGCTTCGAGCGGGGGCAGCGGAAGTGGGCGGGGCTTCTGGGGGAGCCGGGGTTTCGGGGGCAGGGGGGTGGCTGGAGCCGGGGCCGGCAAGGGGTGGCGCACATCTTCGCCTTCTGGGAGAGCCGTGCCTTCTACGACTCCTTCATGGCCCGTTCCCACGACCGCCTGGCGGCTGCCCAGGCCGGTACTTTCAAGGAGGCCCAGGTCCGGCTGTTCGACCACCGGTTCGACGTGAAGACCGGGTTCCAACCGCGCTTCACGGACACCGACCTGCTGCGGGTGGCGCTGTGCCGGGTCCACGAGGAGCGGGCCGAGCACTTCACGCTGATGCAGGAGAAGGTCTGGAACCCGGCTATGGCCGGATCGCCCGGCATGGTGCGCGGCCTGTTCGGGGAGGCACCGGGCAGCGAGTTCCTGGTGCTGTCGATGTGGCAGTCGTCCGCCGAGCACGGCAAGTACCGCACGGAGCGTGTGGAACGCCTCGCGCTGCGCGCCCAGACCGAGGCCGACATCGCGGCCCTCACGGGCGACATCGTGGACCTGGAGCCCTCCTGGACCGTGTGATGCGGCGTCTGCGCGCCGCACGGTGCCGTACCAGGGCGGTGGCGCGCCGCACGGTGCCGTACCCGGGGGCGGTGTGCGCCGTGTGTGGCCCATGGTGCACGGTGCGTGTGACGTACGCCGTATGAGGGCCGCTGGAGTCTTCGATCGGCCCTCACCCGATCTAGTGTTCTGGCATGGCACGACCACGGCGCATCGTCCTTGTCCGGCACGGCGAGTCAACGGGCAATGTTGATGACACCGTGTACGAGCGCGAGCCGGATCACGCGCTGGCCCTGACCGAGCGTGGTCGGCAGCAGGCCGAGCAGACGGGCAAGGAGCTGCGCGAGCTGTTCGGACGGGAGCGGGTGAGCGTGTACGTCTCTCCCTATCGCCGCACGCACGAGACCCTCCGTGCCTTCCACCTCGATCCCGATCTCATACGGGTGCGCGAGGAGCCGAGACTGCGCGAGCAGGACTGGGGCAACTGGCAGGATCGCGACGACGTCCGTCTCCAGAAGGCCTACCGGGACGCCTACGGGCACTTCTTCTACCGCTTCGCCCAGGGCGAGTCCGGGGCCGATGTCTACGACCGGGTGGGGAACTTCCTGGAGAGCCTCTTCCGCAGCTTCGAGGCCCCCGACCACCCGCCCAACGTGCTCCTGGTGACCCACGGCCTGGCGATGCGGCTGTTCTGCATGCGGTGGTTCCACTGGACCGTCGCCGAATTCGAGTCGCTGTCCAATCCGGGGAACGGCGAGATGCGGATGCTCGTTCTGGGGGACGACGGCAAGTACACCCTCGACCGTCCGTTCGAGCGGTGGCGGGATCCGGAACCGTACGGGATCACTGGATAGAGTGGCTGAGCAATGACCTTCGACTCCTCTCCCGGCGGGCGCCTGGAGCGCGCCCTGGCCGGCCTGCGCGGACTCTCGGTGGGGGACGCGCTGGGCTCGCAGTTCTTCGTACCGGCGAACTACCCGCTGCTCAAGCGCCGCGAGCTGCCGTCCGGCCCGTGGCAGTGGACGGACGACACCGAGATGGCCTGTTCCGTGGTCGCCGTCCTGGCCGTCCACCACCGAATCGACCAGGACGCCCTGGCCCAGTCCTTCGCCCGGCACCACGACTTCGACCGGGGATACGGTCCCGCGGTCAACCGCCTCCTGCGCCTCGTCCGGGAGGGCGGGGACTGGCGGGAGCTCGCCGCCGCGCTCTTCAAGGGCCAGGGGTCCTGGGGCAACGGCGCCGCGATGCGGATCGCCCCCCTGGGCGCCTGGTACGCGGACGACCCGGAGCAGGCCACCCACCAGGCCGAGATCTCGGCCTACCCCACCCACCAGCATCGAGAGGCCGTGGTGGGTGCCATGGCCGTCGCCGCGGCCGCCGCGCTGGCCGCCGCGGAGAGCAGCCCGCCGAGCGCGGAGGCCCTGCTCGACGGCGTCATCGCCCTCGTGCCGGCCAGGAGCGCCGTCGGCGCGGGCCTGCGCCGCGCCCGCGACATGCTCGACTACGGCGACGCGGCCACGGTCGCGGCCGTCCTCGGCTGCGGTCGGCGCACCACGGCCCACGACACGGTGCCCTTCGCACTCTGGTCGGCCGCGCGGAGCCTCGGGGACTTCGAGGGTGCCTTCTGGACGACCGCCCAGGTCGGCGGGGATGTGGACACCACCTGCGCCATCGTGGGCGGTGTGCTGTCCTCGGCGAAGGCGGGGGCGCCGCCGGCCGAGTGGGAGAGGCGCACGGAGGCGCTGCCCGGCTGGGTGCCGGCCTCGGACTGACCGGACGGGAAACTCTCCGTGTTCACCGGGAACTCTGCGTGACCATCGCCCGTTGTGCCGGCATCGGCTTCGCGTCGCATGGACGTGCCGGTGCCGGTGACGGCTGGGGAGGGGCGCGTGGGGGTGGTCATGCGGTTGTCGTGGGTCCTGGTAGTCGTGCCGTTCGTCGCGGCCGCCGCGGTCGCCGTGGACGGGGGGTGGCGGGTTTCTCCGTTCATCCGTTCCGGCTGCGGGTGGACGCGGCGCGCGGACCGGGCGGGCGGCCTCGGACGTACCCCTGTGCCGTCCGCGGGTGAACGGTCCCGGCCGATCCGCGCCGTCCTCCCGTCAGCCCACTCCGGGACCAGCCGTTCCGGCCAGCGCGGCCAGGTCGCTCTTGCGGACGCGTATGACCAGCCCGGCGGTGACCAGGGCGAGCACGGCCATCGCCGCGGCCGGTACGAACGCGGTCGAGATGCCGTGGGCCAGGACGTCGTGGCCCCATGGAGCGGGCAGCTGATGGCTCTTGGCGAACTGGGCCTTCTGCTCCGGCGAGGCGTCGGCGAGGAACTTCGGCAGTTGCTTCTTGGCCTCGTCCGTGCTGGCCGAGCCGAACACCGTGGTGAGGATGGACAGTCCGAGGGAACCGCCCACCTGCTGGGTCGCGTTGAGCAGGCCGGAGGCGGCGCCCGCCTCGTGCGGGGCGACGCCGGAGACAGCGGTGACCGTGACGGTCACGAAGTTCAGACCCATGCCGGCGCCGAAGACGAGCATCGGCCCGAGCACCCCGCCGAGGTAGGAGCTGTCGGGACTGATGAAGGTCAGCCAGACGAGCCCGACCACCGCCAGCGATGCGCCGGTGAGCATGAACGGCTTGGGGCCGAGCACCGGAAGGAGCCGCTGCGACAGACCCGCACCCACCGCGATGGCGGCGGTGACCGGGAGGAAGGCCAGTCCGGCCTTGATGGGGCTGTAGCCGAGCACGTTCTGCACGAAGAGGACGATGTAGAAGAACATGCCGAACATCGCCGCGGCCAGGCTGAGCATGATGACGTACGTGCCCGACCGGTTGGGGTCGGCGAACATCCTCAGCGGTGTGATCGGCTCCTTGGCGCGCCGCTCGGTGAGCGCGAAGGCAAGCAGGAGGACCACTGCGGTGGCGAAGGACCCGAGTGTCAGGCTGTCCCGCCAGCCCTCCTCCGACGCGCGGATGAAGCCGTAGACGAGAGCGGCCATGCCCGTCGTCGAGGTCAGTGCGCCCGCGATGTCGAAGCGGCCCGGGTGCCGCTCGGACTCGGCGATGTACCGGGGCGTGAGCGCGGCGATCAGTACGCCGATGGGCACATTGACGAACAGCACCCAGCGCCAGTCCAGCCACTCGGTGAGCATGCCGCCGGCGAGCAGGCCGACGGCGCCACCGCCGGCGGAGACGGCCGCGAAGACGCCGAACGCCCGGTTCCGCTCCGGTCCTTCGGGGAACGTGGTCGTGATGAGCGCCAGCGAGGTCGGCGACGCTATCGCGCCGCCCACGCCCTGAAGGGCCCGTGCGGCCAGCAACTGCCACGGCTCCTGGGCGAGTCCGCCCAGCAGGGAGGCGAAGGTGAACAGCAGGATGCCGGTCATGAACACCCGACGGCGTCCGAGGATGTCACCGGCTCGGGCGCCCAGGAGCAGCAGGCCGCCGAAGGTGAGTGTGTACGCGCTGACCACCCAGGTGAGGTCTGTGGTGCTGAACCGGAGCGCGTCTTGAATGTGCGGCAGCGCGATGTTCACAATCGTCGCGTCGAGTACCACCATGAGTTGGCAGGCCGCGATGACGGTGAGCGCGATGCCGGGGTGCCCCTCCCGGCGGGCCGCACCCTGTTTCTGGTCCTGGATCAACTGAGAGGTTGTCACTATGGGTCCCCCACAACAGGCTTAGTGAACGAGGCCGTTCACTACCGCGTCAACGGTAGTGAGTCCCCACTAGTGAACGCAAGCGTTCACTTAGCGGCTCCGTACTGTGGCGTGTCCCCCCGCCACCCCGCACTCCCCGAAAACCCCCGCTCACCGCTCGTTGGAGACGACAGATGGTTACCTCGCGCTGGACGGCCGCCCCCGCTCGGGCCGCCGGGCCTCGTCGGCGCGGCGCCGTACTGGAGCGCGCGATCCTCGACGCCGCGCTGGAACAGCTCGGCACGGTCGGATGGAAAGGCCTCACCATGGAGGGCGTGGCCGCCGGCGCCCAGACCGGGAAGGCCGCCGTCTACCGCCGCTGGCCGTCCAAGGAGGATCTCGTCGCAGACGCCCTCGAAGCCGGACTGCCGCGTGTCGAGGAGGCGCCGGACCTGGGAGGCGTGCGCGAGGACCTGCTGGCCCTCTGCCGGCAGGCTCGTGACGCCATGTTCTCGCGCTCCGGATCGGCGCTACGCGCAGTCATTCACGAATGCGACCCGGATCAGGCGGAGCGCTTCCATGGAGTGATCTTTGACGGGGTCGTGGAGCCGACCATTCAGCTCCTCCGGGAAGTGATCACCCGTGGAATAGGGAGGGGGGAAGTGCGGTCCGACGCCGCGAACGGCTATGTCTTCGACGCCATCCCGGCCATGATGATGTACCGGTCAAAGATGTGCACGAGTGAATGGACGGACCAGGATCTCGAGGACATGATCGACCAGCTGATGGTCCCGCTGCTGCGCCCGGTCGGACCCTGACCGCCGGGTCCCGCGGGCGGTGCGTCCACAGGGGGAAGCCGGGGTGTCGCGGCGGGATCCGGGCGGCGTAGGCTAAGGGCGCCATGCCGTACGAACCACCTACTCACACCGTCGAGCGCTCCCTCCGAGCCACGACCGGAGCGAAGGTCATTGCCGGTGTCGACGAGGTGGGGCGCGGCGCGTGGGCCGGGCCCGTCACCGTCTGCGCGGCGGTCACCGGACTGCGCCGGCCTCCCGTGGGTCTCACCGATTCCAAGCTGCTCACCATCAAGCGACGCACCGAGCTCGACATGGAGCTGCGGAAGTGGGTCACGGCGTACGCCCTCGGGCATGCCTCGCCGGAGGAGATCGACGACCTGGGGATGACGGCCGCACTGCGGCTCGCGGCCCTTCGCGCCCTCGAGGGACTGCCCATCCGGCCGGACGCGGTCATCCTCGACGGGAAGCACGACTACCTCGGTGCCCCTTGGATGGTTCGTACGGTCATCAAGGGCGACCAGTCGTGCGTGGCCGTGGCGGCGGCTTCGGTGATCGCCAAGGTTCACCGCGACAAAATGATGGCCGAACTGGGTGTCGACCATGCAGACTTCGGGTTTGCGGCCAATGCCGGATACCCGTCGCCCGTGCACAGGGCCGCGCTGGAGGAGCGGGGACCCACCCCGTACCACCGGCTGTCGTGGGCGTATCTTGATGCGCTGCCCCGGTGGCGGCACCTCAAGAAGGCCCGCGCCTGGGCAGACGGAGGCGTTCCAGAGATCGAGGGTCAGCTCGGCTTCGACTTCTGACGGTTCTGCTTGCCCCGATGGGCCACCCGCCCACGTGAGCCGCACCAACGTTTGATAAATATCAGCCCATGCCTCTCATTCCCGAGGAGCCTCAGATTCACGAGAGTGCCCAGGGTCCCCGCGTCACTCCGGCCACCGGCCGCACCGCGCCGACCCCCCGTCCCGTACCAGGCCCCCGCCCCGCGGCCCCGCCGCGCCCCGGACGTCCAGGCCCCCTGCGGCCCGCGTCGCCGGTGCAACGTACGCCGCGGGACGTGGCCGCGACCAAGCCCGGGCCCTCGGGTCCGGCTGCCCCCGCCGCCTCGGCGACCCCGCAGATCCAGCTGATCCCCGCCTCGGTCGAGGGTGCGCTCGACGCGGCCGATGAAGCGGTCGACCTGCTTCTCGAGTCGGGTCGCGCCCCCGGAGATGTGCTGGTGATCACCACCGGTGAGCCGCATCCCTGGGCCGCTCATGAGCTGTCCTTCGGCGAAGCGTCCTACTGGGCTCAGCACGACGCCGGTGACGACGTCTTCTACACGGACGCTGCCGCGGCCTCCCGTGCCGCCTCCCGTCCCGTGGTCGTGGTCGCCGTCAACGGCGGTACCGACGTCACCGCCGCCACGGCCCTGCCTCTGGCACACTCCCGGGCCGGCGCGTTGTTGATCGTCTGTGGTGACCCTCAGAAGATCAACTCGGTGCTCGGCGCGGGCGTCTGAGTCGCCTCCGGCGCGTCCGGGTCGCCCGGTCTCCCGTCCGGGGCCGTGCACGGCGACAGCCGTCGCAGTGGGGTCACCACGCGGCGGCTGCTTCGGCGTGCCCGGAAGCGGCGGTGGCTGCCTCGGCAGGGCGTGTCCGGCCACGGAGGGCCTGGGGCGGGCGAGACGTGCGAAGCCGTGCCACCGGGAGCGCTGCCTCGCATGGCTTCATGCCGTCGGCGGCAGCGGCCGGCATCCTCGGCACGCCCCTGCGCGCGGTGCTCGGGCTCGTTGGACGCGGTCGCGTGGGCCGCATGGCTCCGGCGACACCGGTGCCGTACGGCCTCGGATGCCGACGAGCGGCCCCGGAAACCGGAGGCCGACGCACCACGGCGTGTGTTCAGCGAGCCGCCACGCGGCGCAGCACTTCGGACGCGGCGCCCCCGGTGCGGGGCGGCGCGGGCGGTATCACGGTGCTGTCGAAGGGCTCGGGCGCCGAGCCGGCGTTCGGGCGGCGGCCGCCGCGGCCCTCGCCGAGCACCTGCCAGCCGTCCCGGGTCAGCGTGATGTACGCCCCGCAGCGCAGACCGTGCAGGGTGCAGGCGTCACGCAGGCCCCACATCCACGCACCGTCCTCCTCCGTCCAGCGCGCGTCGCCGTCGCGGCAGTAGAGCAGCACGGCGGTCCGCACCGGAGTGCGGCGCCGCAGGTCGTGCGGGATGACCCGGCGCAACTGGGCGAGCAGCGCGTTGCGGAACATCCAGCCGTCGGCGGGCGCCGGACGGCGCACGAACGAGGCGCTCGCGCGCAGCCGCTCGTCGGGGTCGAGGACCGCGACGACGGCGGTGGCCGGTCCGGGAAGGTGCCGGGCGTGCAGTCCGCTGACGACCTCCCGCGGATTGCGCAGCAAAGGGATGCCCGCGGCGGCCCACTCCGCGGGTTCGAGCACGCGATGGGCGGAGGCGGCGGACGTCGACAACGAGGCCGCCGATGAAGGAGCGAATCCGAAGGTCACGTTCCTCCCTTCGGCTACGCGCCCACGCACGGGCGGGGTCGGATTCGGGGGAGCGCACACCGCAGCGGAGCCCTACCGGACCACGGCCGAGCCGTGCGGGGAGCGGACTTCAATTCTTCCTGTCGAACTGGGATGCGGCAACGAGCAATTGGGACCGCCGACCGTTATCGGGTGACCCGTGTCTTATATCCCTACCCCGTGTGTCGTCGCGCGACGCCTGAGCAGCCGGTCCGGCACGCTCGGTACGCGCTCGGTGCGGACTCGGCCCTGACCGGCGAGGACCAGCGACATCACCCCGCCGTGACCGGCGCCGATGGTGTCTTGTGAGCCGGTTGTCACGCGGTGTGAAGTGGCCGATTGTCAGTGGCGTCGGGTTGCATGGGGGCATGGACGATCTGAAGCTCCGCGCCGAAGCCGACACCATCCTCGCCGAACTGGTCGGTCACCCCGGAGCGTCGGCGCGGCTGCGGGAGGATCAGTGGCAGGCGGTGGCGGCTCTGGTGGAGGAGCGCCGCCGCGCTCTGGTCGTGCAGCGCACCGGCTGGGGCAAGTCCGCGGTGTACTTCGTCGCCACCGCGCTGCTGCGCCGGCGTGGATCCGGTCCCACGGTGATCGTCTCACCGCTGCTGGCGCTGATGCGCAATCAGGTCGAGGCGGCGGCGCGGGCCGGTATCCGGGCGCGCACCATCAACTCGGCCAATCCGGAGGAGTGGGAGGCCATTCACGCGGAGGTCGAACGCGGCGAGACCGACGTTCTCCTCGTCAGTCCGGAACGCCTCAATTCGGTGGATTTCCGTGATCAGCTGCTTCCGCGGCTCGCGGCCACGACCGGTCTGCTGGTGGTCGACGAGGCGCACTGCATCTCCGACTGGGGGCACGACTTCCGCCCCGACTACCGCCGGCTGCGGGCGATGCTGGCGGAGCTGCCGGCCGGCGTGCCGGTGCTGGCCACGACGGCGACGGCCAACGCGCGGGTCACCGCGGACGTGGCGGAGCAGTTGGGTACGGGTGCCGGTGAGGCCCTGGTGCTGCGCGGCCCACTGGACAGGGAGAGCCTGCGGCTCGGTGTGGTCCGGCTGCCGGACGCCGCGCACCGCCTGGCGTGGCTGGCCGAGCACCTGGACGAGCTGCCCGGCTCCGGGATCGTCTACGCGCTGACGGTGGCCGCGGCCGAGGAGGCCGCCGCCTATCTGCGGCAGCGCGGCTTCCAGGTGGCCTCCTACACCGGGCGCACGGAGAACGCCGACCGGCTGCAGGCCGAGGCCGATCTGCTGGACAACCGGGTCAAGGCGCTGGTCGCCACGTCGGCGCTCGGAATGGGCTTCGACAAGCCGGACCTGGGTTTCGTGGTGCACCTGGGCTCGCCGTCCTCGCCGATCGCCTACTACCAGCAGGTCGGCCGCGCGGGGCGCGGTGTGAAGCACGCGGATGTGCTGCTGCTGCCGGGCAAGGAGGACGAGGCCATCTGGCGCTACTTCGCCGATACCGCGTTCCCGCCCGAGTCGCAGGTCCGTCAGACCCTCTCGGCCCTCGCCGACGCGGGACGACCGTTGTCCGTGCCGGCTCTGGAGGCTCTCGTCGATCTCCGGCGCACCCGCCTGGAGACCATGCTGAAGGTGCTCGACGTGGACGGCGCCGTCAAGCGCGTGAAAGGCGGCTGGATCTCCACCGGCGAACCATGGGTCTACGACTCCGAGCGGTACGCCCGGGTGGCGCGCCAGCGGGCGGCCGAGCGGCAGGCCATGCGCGACTACGCGAGCTCGACCGGGTGCCGGATGGAGTTCCTGCGGCGGCAACTGGACGACGAGGGGGCTGTCCCGTGCGGCCGTTGCGACAACTGCGCCGGGGCCTGGACCGATTCCTCCGTCTCGCCGGAGGCCCTGGCCGGGGCGGCGAAGGAACTGGATCGCCCGGGGGTGGAGATCGAGCCGCGCCGCATGTGGCCGACGGGCATGGCCGCACTGGGCATCGACCTCAAGGGACGCATCCCGGCCGGTGAGCAGTGCTCCACCGGGCGCGCTCTGGGGCGGCTCTCGGACATCGGCTGGGGCAACCGGCTGCGCCCGCTGCTGGCCGAGGGTGCGCCCGACGGCCCGGTCCCCGACGACGTGCTGCGGGCCGCGGTGGCGGTCCTCGCCGACTGGGCGCGCTCTCCGGGCGGCTGGGCGTCCGGCGCCCCGGACGCCTCGGCGCGGCCGGTAGGGGTCGTCGCCGTGCCGTCCCTGACCCGGCCGCACCTGGTCGATTCTCTTGCGCAGGGCATCGCGTCCATCGGCCGCCTGCCCTTCCTGGGCACCCTGGCGTACACCGCGCCGGGCGGCGCGCACGCGGCACACCGCAGCAACTCCGCCCAACGTCTCAGGGCGCTGTCCGCCGCCTTCACCGTTCCCCAGGACCTGGCTGACGCCCTGGGCAGCTCTTTCGGCCCCGTCCTGCTCGTCGACGACTACACCGACTCGGGCTGGACCCTCGCCGTCGCCGCTCGCCTTCTCCGTCGGGCGGGCAGCGAAGGCGTTCTTCCGCTGGTACTTGCCGCGACTGCCTGAGCCTGCCCGCTTCACCGGGGTTCCAGGCGCGATGAGCCGACTTGATTGATGTGTCCCTGATGGGAGTTATCCACAGGCTTAAGCGGAGATCGGAATTCCGCGAGATCGTCGACGCATGACGAACCACAGCGAAACGACCGGACCTTTCGGAAACGGCGACGTCTCCTACGAAGGCCCCGGCTCCTACGAAGGCCCCGGCCCCGAGCACCAGGTCACCCTGCGCACCCCGGCCGAGCTCGCGGACGCCCTGCCGTATCTGCTCGGGTACCGACCTGAGGACAGCATCGTGCTGGTCGCGCTGCACGACCAGGGCGGGCGCGGCCGGTTCGGTGGCCGTGCCAGGCTCGGCATCCCTCCAAACAGCGACGACTGGCCGTCGGCGGCCCGTCAGCTGGCACAGGGCCTGATCACGGGCGGCGAGCGCCGGGGCGCCAAGCCCGAACAGATGGTCGCGTTCGTGTGCCAGGAACCCTCGGCGGGTGAGTCGGGACGCGAGGTCATGCGGCGGCTGCGGCCGCTGGCCCAGAAACTGCGCACGGAGTGCGGCCGCCTCGACGTTCCGGTGATCGAGGCGCTGTGCGTCTCGGGTGGCCGCTTCTGGTCCTACTGCTGCCCCAACGACAGGTGCTGTCCCGACGAGGGACTGCCCATGGGGCTGCCCGGCACCTCCGTGCTGGCGGCCGCGGCGGCCTACGCCGGAATCCAGGTGCGGGGCAGCCTGCGGGAGTTGCGCGTCAGGCTGCTCCCCTGGGAGACCTCCGCCGCCCGGAGCCAGGAGATCGCACTGGACGCCGCCGGCAGGGCCCTGGTGCCCAGGATCCTCGACGAGGCCGACCGCGCCGCCGTGGCCGAGGAGACGCTGGTGCTCGCCGAATCCGTGATGCGGCGGTTCGCCGAGGCGCCCGCCGCTTCCAGGACCGATGCCGCCGATCTCCGAGACGACCGACTGCTCCAGGACGAGGAAGCCGCCACGTTGATCCTCGGCCTTCAGGACCGCACCACGCGCGACCGCGCCGCCGAGTGGATGGAGGGCGACGAGGCGGGCCCGGCGCTGCGGCTGTGGCGAGCCCTGGCCCGCCGCTGCGTCGGCCCGTACGGCGAACACGCCGCCGCGCCGCTGACCCTCGCGGGCTGGGTGGCCTGGTCCGTCGGTGACGGCATCGAGGCACGGGAGGCCCTGGCGATGGCACTGGGCGCGGACCCCGACTACCTCTTCGCCCGTCTTCTGCACCAGGCCTGCAACGAAGGCCTGGACCCGGAATCGGTCCGCCGCTGCCTGCGCGCGGAGCGCGAGGCGCGGGCGCGGTCCGCTGCCGGAGAGGCCGACGCCGGGAGCTCAAGGCAGGGCACGCTCCAGACGGGCGACGGGGGAGACGGCGACCTGGGAGACAGCGCGGAGACGGTCGGCGCGCGAGGCCTCGACCAGGGAGACAGCGTGACGACGGAAGACACGACGACGGAAGACGCGGCGGAGGACGGAGCGGCGGAGGACGGAGCGGCGGAGGACGGCGCCGGGGAGTACGGGCGCAGCGCGGAAGCCGTCGCCGACCCCGTGGCCCGGCACACCGCGACCGGCACCGGGGCCGGTTGTCCCTCGACGCCGGATGCGTCGCCCTCCCGACCCTCTCGGTCCCGCCTCGAGGGATCGGGCCCGACCCGGCCGAGTGGTGATGCGACGCGCCCGGCGACGGGCCGGACCGACGGCGCACACCCCGGCTCGTCCCGGGAGCCGGGCCGCGTCCGCACGCGTGGCACGGCCAGGGGCGGTACCCGCCGCCGAGGAGTCTGCCGCACGGTCGCCGACCCGCGGCGCGACACCCGTCGGCACGACACATGAGCAGACCGCGGGCGGAGGGGGCCGGAGGACCGGGCAAGTGGCCCTCGACATGCGACCAGCCGCCGTTCGGTCGTCTTCCCGGGCCACGGGCGTGACCCGGACGAGGCGTGGCCCGTTCACCTGAGTGGCGGAGCGCTTGATCAGTACCCTCCGCCGCCTGGTCCCTCGTCCTCCGGACCCCAGGCCCGGCACCGAACACGTCCCAGACCCACTGAGCGCACAGGAAGCCCCCATGCACCAGCCGACTCCGCACCGCACCGCCGGCGACCCCGCGGTTCTCGGCGACCCCGTACCGACCGCCAGGGAAGCGGACCGTCCTCCGTGGCCCCGGACCGACAGCGGCGAACGACGTCCGCCGCCGACGTACCGACGGACCGGGTCGGCGCCGCCGTCGGCTCAGCGCCGTGCCGTGGATCTGCCCTCGACCCACGACGCCATGATCTGCGTGGCCCTGCCCGGGCTGGTGATCTCCACCGCGCAAGGGCAGCTGAGCGGCCGGGGTCTGGAGGGGTTCTACCGTGCGGGCCGGCGCCTGCTCTCCCGCTGCCAGGTCAGGGTCGCCGGGCGCGAGCCGCTGGTGGTCCAGGCCCGGATGACCGCGGCCGACCGCGCCCGCTTCGTCGGCATCCTGCGTGCCTCCCCCGGCACGGGCCCGGACCCGGACGTGGTCGTGGAACGCACGCGTGACGCGGAGGGCGCGGAACGGATCACGCTGCGCAGCGCCTCTCCCCGGCGGCTGCGTCTGCCCCTCGAGGTGGCCCTCGGCACGGACCTGGCGGAGCTGGGCGAGATCGCCTCCGGCCACGCGGGCGGTGAAGTGCCCGCGAGCGTCCGCGGCTCGGGTCTGCGCTGGTCCCGCGCCGGCGCCAGCGCCTCGGTCACCGCCGACCCGCCTCCTGCGGACGCGCTGGCGTCCGGGGGGCTGCTGCGCTGGGAGCTCGAACTTGACCCCGGCGGCACGGCGAGCGTGGAACTGCGCGTACGTCAGGACGGTGCGGGACCGGTCCGGGCGGCCGGTCGCACGGCGACGAGTCCCCTCGCCACCGCACGGGCCATCGGCGACGCCCCGGGAGTGGCGGAACTGCTGCGCACCAGCATCGACGACCTCCAGGCCCTGCTGCTGCGCGATCCGGTGCACCCCGCCGACCTGCACCTGGCGGCAGGGGCGCCCTGGCGGTGCGGTCTCGCCCCGGCCGAGGCGCTCGTCGCGGCCCGCATGGTGCTGCCCCTCGGGACCCGGCTGGCCGCCGGCACGCTCCGAACCCTCGCCCGTACCCAGCACACCGGTGTCGGCCGGCACTCCGGCCTGATTCCCGGGGCCCGGCGGGACGCGGGCCCACACCTTCCGCCCGGCTGCACCGGGACGGAAGCCACCCTGCTCTTCCCGGCCCTCCTCGCCGAAGCCCGCCGCTGGGGACTCGCCGAGCGGGAGACGGAGGGCCTGCTGCCCGCGGCGGAGCGCTGCCTGACCTGGCTGAGCACGGCCGTGGGCGACGGCACGTACCTGTGCGACCCGCTGCCCGGCCAACCGGTCCGCTGCGAGACCCAGGCGCACGCCCATCGCGCGGCCGTGCTCGGGGCCGATCTGCTCGACGCCTTCGGCCGCCCCGGCGCCACAGAGCTGCGGCAGTGGGCGCAGCAGTTGCGGACCGCGTTCCGGGAGGACTTCTGGATCGATGACCGCGGCGGTGGCAGACCGGCCGCCGGCCGCGCACCCGACGGCCGTCCGCTGCCGCACCTCGACGCGGCCGCCGTCCACCTCCTGGACACGGGCCTGCTGGGCGGGGGCGAGCCGGCGCCCGGGCTGCTCGACAAGGTGCAGACCGAGCAGCTCGCCCGCCTGCTGGGATCACCGGCCATGGATTCGGGCTGGGGCCTGCGCGGACTCGCCGTGAAGGAGGCGGGATACAACCCCTTCGGTCACCGCGCCGGAGCCGTACGGGTGGCGGAGACGGCCCAGGCCGTCGCCGGACTGGCCGCCGCGGGCTACGAGAAGGAGGCCGGTTCGCTGCTGCGCGGCGTCCTGGCGGCGGCCGAGGCCTTCGGCCGCCGGTTGCCCGACATGTTCGCCGGGGAGCGGCGCACCGAGGGCGGCAGCCCCCTGCTCCACCCCGCCGCCTGCCGCCCGTCGGCCACGGCAGCGGCCTCCGTCGTCCTGCTGCTGACCACGCTCGCGGGTATCCGTCCCGACACCCCGGCCCGGACGGTCACGCTCCGCCCGCTGCGCACCGCGCCCCTCGGCGAGATCGGATTCACGGGACTGCGGGTCGCCGGTGCCCCCTTCTCCGTACGGGTCAGCAGACTCGGACTCGCCCTGGTCGAGGAGGCGGCCGACGGGCTGCAACTGGGAGTGTGACCTCGTACGACGCGGCGGCGGACGGAGCCGGGAGGCGGTCCGTGAGGCGTACGGCGGGGCACCGTGGACCAGCCGTCGATGCGGTCGGCGAAGGGAGTGTTTATCGTCAGGCAGACGACTATGATCGCCGCATGCCCTACGACCCGTCAGCCTTTCCGCCCTTCGCCGTCACCGTGGACCTGGTCGTGCTGACCGTGCGCCGCCATGCCCTGTGCGCGCTGGCGGTGCGCAGGGGAGAGCCCCCGTTCCAGGGACGCTGGGCACTCCCCGGCGGCTTCGTGCGGGCGGACGAGGACCTGGCGCAGGCAGCGGCGCGTGAGCTGGCCGAGGAGGCCGGACTTCAGGTGCACGACGCGTCCACTCCCGTCCAGGACCATGGCGCCCACCTGGAGCAGCTCGCGACCTACGGTGACCCGAAGCGCGACCCTCGCATGCGCGTCGTCAGCGTCGCCCATCTCGCCCTCGCTCCCGACCTGCCCGCGCCCCGGGCGGGGGGCGACGCCAGCAACGCCCGCTGGGCGCCCGTGGAAGAGCTGTTGCAGCCGAGTGCCTACGACCGCGACGGCGAGGCGTTGGCCCCGCTCGCCTTCGATCATGCCCAGATCCTCGCCGACGGAGTGGAGCGCGCCCGTTCCAAGATCGAGTATTCGTCGTTGGCGACAGCGTTCTGCCCACCCGAGTTCACCGTCGGGGAACTGCGCCGTGTCTACGAGGCGGTGTGGGGTGTGGCGCTCGACCCGCGCAACTTCCACCGCAAGGTCACCGGAACCCCGGGCTTCCTGGTGCCCACCGGGGGCACGACCACCCGCCAGGGCGGCCGGCCGGCCCAGCTCTTCCGGGCGGGCGGTGCCACCCTGCTGAACCCGCCGATGCTGCGCCCCGAGGTCTGAGCGTACGGCGCGCACGCGTGCGGCTCCACCGACCGGCTCTTCTTGCGAAGGGCGAACACCAGGTCGGACGAGGTGCCGACGATGTCGAACGCGCGCCGCGATACCCGAAAAAACGGACATAACGCGCTATCTTGCTGCGGGTGATCCAGGCCTTCGGACTGACCAGCGACTCCCGTAAGGACCTTCCGCCCGCCGTCGACGACGTGACCTTCGAAGCACAGGCGGGGCGAGTCACCGCGCTCCTCGGAACGGTCGGCGCGGGCAAGACGACGACGCTCAGACTCATGCTCGAACTCCAACAGGGCCGAGGCATCACCTACTTCAGGGGCCGTCCCCTGCACCGCATCTCCCACCCTTCGCGTGAGGTCGGTGTCCTTCTGGGCGACGTCCCCGGACACCCGTCGCGCACGGTCCGCGGTCATCTCCGCATGCTCTGCGCGGCCTCGGGCCTTCCGGCCCGGCGCGCCGACGAAGTCCTCGAGGTCGTCGGGCTGGTCAGCTTCCGGGAGGAGCGCCTGGGCACTCTGTCCCGCGGTATGGACCGCCGCCTGGGCCTGGCCTGCGTCCTGCTGTCCGACCCGCACACGCTGGTCCTCGACAACCCGGCCGGCGGGCTCTCCCCCCGGGAAGGCCGCTGGCTGCACGGCATGCTGCGGGCCCACGCGACCCAGGGCGGCACGGTCCTCTTCACCACCGCCGACTCCAAGGAGGCGGCCCGGACGGCGGACCGTGTCGTCACGCTCGATCGCGGCACTGTCATCGCCGACCAGGAGGTCACGGACTTCGCCCGCAACCGGCTCCGCCCCCGTGTCGCGGTCCGCAGCCCGCACGCCACCCGCCTCGCGGCCCTTCTTGCGAAGGAGGCCCGCACCGCCCAGCGCTCCGTGGAGGTCGTGCGCGAGGAGGGCAACCGTCTGTGCGTCTACGGCAGCACATGCGCCGATGTCGGCGAGATCGCGTTCCGCCACGGCATCCCCATTCACCAACTCGCCGACGAGGTGGGCGACATGGGCCCGGGTGCGGGAGTGGGCGCGGGTACCGGTGCCGGCACCCATGGTGCTCGGTCCGTCGCGGCACGGGCCACCAAGGGGGTACGGGCGGCGGTCGCCGCCGCCGCGGCAGGCGTGTCCTCGGTCTCCGACCCCGGATCCTTCACCACGGGTGACGAGGAGACGTTCACCGCCGGGCTCTCGGACGACGGGAGCGTGCCCGAGCGGCGGGAAGCGGGGTCGCCCGACCGAGCGGCCGAGAAGGCGTCCGTCACCGCCACGGAGGCGGCCTCGGTCTCCCTGCGCAGCGGCGGAGCCTCCGGTCCGGCACACGCCGACGACGCGGCGCCCGACCAGGCACCCCTGGACCAGACGCCCCCCGCTGAGACGCTCCTCGCCGAGGCGCCCCCGGCGGCGCGTGTCAGGAGTGGCCCCGGGCGCAGCCCCCTCGACGGCCGCGTCCGGGACGTGGGCGCCGACGCCGCGGACCCGGCGGCCGGGAGTCACCCCGACGCCTACTCCACCGGCACTCACCCCGAGGCACCCTCCGCCATGGCCCGTCAAGAGGCCTCGCCCACCACGGGCGCGGACGTCCGGGCCACGACGGCCGACAGCGACAACGACTCCGTCGGCACCCGCCGCGACCCCCCGCTCCTGCTCCCGCACTCCCCGGAGGCTTCCGTCCTCACCGAGGTCAGGGACTCACCCGCCTCCGCGGCGCCCATGGAGGCCCCCGGCCGCGCGGAGACCCCCGAGGCGCTTCCCGCGGCCGCATCACACGCCTCGTCCCCGAAGTCCCCGAAGTCCTCGGAGTCCTTGAATTCCGCGAAGTCCTCGGAGCCCCCGAAGTCCTCGCACCCGCGGTCCTCACCCGCGCAGCGCTCCACTCCCGGCCGCACGGATCCCCGCCCCGCGCGGTCCCGGCGCGGCACCCCGCACGCCGCTGCCACCACCGGCGACCGGTCCTCGACCGCTCAGCCGGCGTCCGGCCACCCGACGCCCGCGCAGCCCTCGCCCGCGCAGCCCTCGATCCCGACCCCACGTCCACGTCCGGTGGAGGCCGTCACGCTCGGCACCTCCTCCCCGCTCCCTCCTCCGATCTCCGTCCGCATCGGACCCAGCCCTCTGCGTCCTCTGCGCTATGAGCTGCGCCGTGCCTCCGGCGTCGGCACGGGTTTCGTCACCGCGGCCGTCGTCCTCGTCGTCTCCGTCGTCACGGCCCTGATCATGGGACGGCTCGGCCACACCCCCCAGCCCCGGCTGCTGGCGGCATGGCCGCAGGAGTTCCCCCTGCCGCCCGCGGCGCTGGGCGCCGGGCTGCTCGGCGCGTTCTCCTTCGGCGACGAGTTCCGCCACCCCGCGCTCGCCGCGGACCGCGGCACCGTGCCCCGTCGTCTCGGGCTGCTCGCCGCCAAGCTCCTCGTCGCCGGCGCCACGGCGCTGCTCCTCGCCTTCCTCACGATCGGCTGCAACGCCGAGGCGCTCTACATCGTCTACGGACGGGAGCTCACCCAGGTTCCCGGCGACTGGCTCTGGCTCGGCACGAGTTGGATCGGCCTCATGGTGGGGTGCGCCTGGGCGGGCGTACTGGCCGCGGGACTGTTCCGGTCCACCACCGCCGGACTCGCGGCCGTCCTCGCCGTTCCGGTCGTCGTCGTACCCGCCCTGGAGAAGGCCCTGGGCGGGGCGGCCGGGGACGCGGCCGGTCTGCCCGCGCGGCTGCGCCGGACGTTCCTGCTGGAGTGGCCCTTCGGGGGAGACCGCTATCTGGCCGCCGCGGCTCGCGTGATCGCGCAACCTGTGGGCAGTGCGCTCACGTTGTCCCTGGCCGCGCTGCTCGGCGGGTATCTGGTGCTGACCCTGCGAAGCAGGCTCAGATGACAACCGTTCGCGCTCTTTCGGTCGCGCATTGTGCGCAACTCCCCACGGAAAGCACATTTCTTTCCGATAAGGCGTCAATTGCGACGGAGTGAGCGATCACCCTTTCGTGTGCTTTTCACCAAAGACCTCAAGGGAGTTGGAAGCGACGCCGACAAAGGATCCGTGAGTACCCTTGCGCACACCATGATGACCGCCGCCCGCAACTCAGACTCCGGTCTGGCCGGCCCGGGCGAACTCGACCGCTACCCGTACGCGGAGGCGCATGTCCCCGACCGCGTCGCAAGCCCCTCCTGGGAGGGGACGGACCCGGAGCTGGGGCGCGTGGGCCGGCGTGCCGCGGGCAGCCGCGGCCGCGGACTGCACGGCCAACTCGTCCAGCAGCTGGGTCAGATGATCGTCTCCGGAGACCTCGGCGCCGACCGCCCGCTGGTGCCCGAGGAGATCGGCCAGCGCTTCGAGGTGTCCCGCACCGTCGTCCGCGAGTCGCTCCGCGTCCTGGAGGCGAAAGGCCTGGTCAGCGCCCGGCCGAACGTCGGCACGCGCGTGCGCCCGGTCAGCGACTGGAATCTCCTCGATCCGGACATCATCGAGTGGCGGGCCTTCGGGCCGCAGCGCGACGACCAGCGCCGTGAGCTGAGCGAGCTCCGCTGGACGATCGAACCGCTCGCCGCGCGGCTCGCCGCCGGACACGGGCGCGAGGACGTCCAGCAGCGCCTCTCCGACATGGTCGAGATCATGGGGCATGCCCTGGGGCAGGGCGACGCGCTCACCTTCTCCCGCGCGGACGCCGAGTTCCACAACTTGCTGATCCAGATCGCGGGCAACCGGATGCTGGAGCACCTCTCCGGGATCGTCTCGGCCGCTCTTCAGGTCTCCGGCGGCCCCGTCACGGGCTGCGACCGGCCGAACGAGACGTCCCTGGCGCAGCACACCCGGATCGTGGACGCGCTGGCCGCCGGCGACGGGGCGGCGGCCGAAGCCGCCATGCGCCAGTTGCTCACGGTGCATCCCGAGATCGAGCGGGTGGTTCCCGCGCCGCGCGAGCACTGAGCGGCGAGCGCTGCCCCGGGCGCGGACGGCATGGCAGGCTCTGCCGTCCTTCCGCGGTCTCGTCCGGCCGGTGAGCGGCCTCTCGCAGGGCCCCGCCGGATCTTCCGCGCACTCGGCGGGGTCCGCGCATGGGGAGCGGGCGAGGCCCTGAGGGGTCCCGCCGGCGGGCCCGGGCTCGGTGGGGGCCCGGGAGGTCCCGCCGGAGCGGCCTGCCGGTGGCGACAGGTGAACTTTTATGCCCGCTTATGACAACTTTTGAGTGCTTACGGGGTGTGACTCGGGCCACGCGGAATGGGCGTAACGCTCGTGGGAACAACGCGATGACCTAAGAGGTGACAGCCGCGGAGGGAATACGGACGCCGTTCATGGCGCTGTGCATCTTCCCCGGCCCCCGCCCGCGCCGTCGGCCCAATCCCCAGGCCGGTGGTCGGCTCCTGTCCACTGTGGACGGGGCCGGAAGCCGTTTTCCAACGTTCCGAGAGGTTGTTCGTGTCGGCCAGCACATCCCGTACGCTCCCGCCGGAGATCGCCGAGTCCGTCTCTGTCATGGCGCTCATTGAGCGGGGAAAGGCTGAGGGGCAGATCGCCGGCGACGATGTGCGTCGGGCCTTCGAAGCTGACCAGATTCCGGCCACTCAGTGGAAGAACGTACTGCGCAGCCTCAACCAGATCCTCGAGGAAGAGGGTGTGACGCTGATGGTCAGTGCCGCGGAGCCCAACAAGCGCACCCGAAAGAGCGTCGCAGCGAAGAGTCCGGCCAAGCGCACCGCCACCAAGACGGTCGCGGCCAAGACGGTGACCGCCAGGAAGGCCACCGCCACCGCCACCCCGGCGGCGCCTGCCGTCGACACACCCGTCGAGGACGACGCTCCCAAGAAGGCCGCTGCCAAGAAGGCGGCCCCCGCGAAGAAGACGGTGGCGAAGAAGACGACCGCCACCGCGAAGAAGACGGCGGCCAAGAAGACCGCCGCCAAGAAGGACGACGTCGAGCTTCTCGAGGAAGAGGTGCTCGAGGAGCCCAAGGGCGCGGAGGAGCCGGAGGGCGCCGAGAGCGCCGGGTTCGTGCTCTCCGACGAGGACGAGGACGACGCCCCCGCCCAGCAGGTCGCCGCGGCCGGCGCCACCGCCGACCCGGTCAAGGACTACCTCAAGCAGATCGGCAAGGTCCCCCTGCTCAACGCGGAGCAGGAGGTCGAGCTGGCCAAGCGCATCGAGGCGGGTCTCTTCGCCGAGGACAAGCTGGCCAACTCCGACAAGCTCGCCCCGAAGCTCAAGCGTGAGCTGGAGATCATCGCCGAGGACGGCCGTCGCGCCAAGAACCACCTCCTGGAGGCCAACCTCCGTCTGGTGGTCTCGCTGGCCAAGCGGTACACCGGCCGCGGCATGCTCTTCCTGGACCTCATCCAGGAGGGCAACCTCGGTCTGATCCGCGCGGTCGAGAAGTTCGACTACACCAAGGGCTACAAGTTCTCCACGTACGCCACCTGGTGGATCCGGCAGGCGATCACCCGGGCGATGGCCGACCAGGCCCGCACCATCCGTATCCCGGTGCACATGGTCGAGGTCATCAACAAGCTCGCCCGCGTCCAGCGCCAGATGCTCCAGGACCTGGGCCGCGAGCCCACCCCGGAGGAGCTGGCCAAGGAGCTCGACATGACCCCGGAGAAGGTCATCGAGGTCCAGAAGTACGGCCGTGAGCCCATCTCGCTGCACACCCCGCTGGGTGAGGACGGCGACAGCGAGTTCGGTGACCTCATCGAGGACTCCGAGGCCGTCGTCCCCGCCGACGCCGTCAGCTTCACGCTCCTGCAGGAGCAGCTGCACTCCGTGCTGGACACCCTGTCCGAGCGCGAGGCCGGCGTCGTCTCCATGCGTTTCGGCCTCACCGACGGTCAGCCGAAGACCCTCGACGAGATCGGCAAGGTGTACGGCGTGACGCGTGAGCGGATCCGCCAGATCGAGTCCAAGACCATGTCGAAGCTGCGTCACCCGTCGCGTTCGCAGGTCCTGCGCGACTACCTCGACTAGGCCACGGTCCCAGGTCACCGAAGGCCCGGCCCCCCGACGGGGGGCCGGGCCTTCGTGCTGCGGCTCGCGCCGGTCTGCCCGACTCTGGGTGTTCAACGATCACCCCAGAGTGAGGAGTGCGTATGCGACGCCGTATTGTCCGGGCCCTGGCCCGGCCGCTCGTCCTTGCGGCGGCGGGGGCCGCGATACCGCTGGTGAACGCGGTCCCGGCGGTTGCTGACAGCGTTGTCATCGGAGGCTTTCCCGTCGATGTGTCGCAGAGCCCCTGGACCGTGGCGCTCTCCAGCCGTGACCGGTTCGGGGGTACGCGCGCGGGGCAGTTCTGCGGGGGCGTGGCCATCAGCCGCACCGCAGTGCTCACCGCGGCCCACTGTCTGGGCGGGGACGTGGTGGGCGCGCCACCGACACGGGACCTGAAGATCATCACGGGCCGTACGGATCTGCTCTCCGGCGGGGGCAAGGAGATCCGGGTGCGCGCCATCTGGGTCAATCCGCGGTACGACACGGCCACCAACGCGGGCGACTTCGCGGTGCTCACCCTCGCCCAGCCGGTGCCGCGGAGCGCCGTCATCCCCATGGCGGGCCCGGGTGACCCGGCGTACACGCCTGGCACGCGTGCCGTGGTCTACGGCTGGGGGGACACCACCGGTGCCGCCGCCTACGCCCACAGCCTGCACGCGGCACGGGTGCACGTCCTTTCCGACGCCCAGTGCGAGCGGGCCTATCCGGGCAGTGCCGAGGGGGCGTACAAGCCCGGGACGATGCTGTGCGCGGGTGAGACCAGAGGGGGCCGGGACGCCTGTCAGGGGGACAGTGGGGGTCCGCTGGTCGCCAGGGGCCGGCTGATCGGGCTGGTGTCGTGGGGGAGCGGCTGTGGACGAGCGGGGAGCCCGGGCGTCTACACGCGGGTGTCCGACGTCGTACGAACGCTCGCACGGGCGGACGGTCCCCGGGCGCCTCACCAGGGGGACGGTAAGGCCTGACCGGGATCACCGGGCATGACCATGGGCCGGGATCGGCGGTCATGAGCTGTGGACCGGGAACCCCGGCCATGAGCCGTGGACCAGGAGCTCCGGTCCTGAGGCCGTGAAAACGGGCGGCCGCTCCCATGTGTCGGGAGCGGCCGCCCGTTGGCCGGCCTGGCCGGCAGCTGGCTCGTCGTGCGAGGGATCAGCGCTCGTCTTCGGACGCGCTTGCCGGAACAGACGTCAGGCGCTCGGTCTCGTCCTGTATCTCAGCGGCGATCTTCTTGAGTTCCGGCTCGAACTTGCGACCGTGATGGGCGCAAAAGAGCAGTTCTCCGCCGCTCAGCAGGACGACGCGCAGATATGCCTGGGCGCCGCAGCGGTCGCAGCGATCAGCGGCCGTCAGCGGGCTCGCGGGGGTCAGAACAGTAGTCACGTCGCCTCTTCTCTAGCTCGACGAGCTGTCGTACCAGGGTCAACATCCAACCAGCCCCAAACGTTCCCGCTCGCGGCATTTCCTCGAAAAAATCTTCCCGAGAGGCTGTCCGTTGCCGGTTTGGCGGCGAATGTGCCGTATTACGTCTGTATGTCTTACGGGTTCGCGCTGTCGGTCATGGTCGGTCCTCCCCCGGCCGGGTTGCCGGTTGTTCAGGAGGACGTGCCCGGAGCCTAAATGGTTCATGCCTCGAAGGGAACGTGATATGTGCTTCACTCCATCGAGGTATCGAACGTGCATGCGACTCTCGACTAGTCTGTGTCGATGCAGAGGGTTGCGTTACAACGGCTCTACCAGGCCTCGGTACCCTCTGAGCGGCAACCGAAGCCGCGCCCTTACCCACCAGGGCCCAACCTGAAATTCAGCGAGGAGCGAACCGCGTGACCGCCGATACGTCCGTGCCGTCCACAGCGCTGCTGGCAGGAGCAGACCGGGACGGTTCCAACTACACCGCGCGGCACCTGCTCGTCCTCGAGGGCCTCGAAGCCGTGCGCAAGCGCCCCGGCATGTACATCGGGTCCACCGACAGCCGTGGCCTGATGCACTGCCTGTGGGAGATCATCGACAACTCCGTGGACGAGGCCCTGGCGGGCGTGTGCGACCACATCGAGGTGGTCCTGCACGACGACGGTTCGGTGGAGGTGCGGGACAACGGCCGCGGCATCCCGGTCGACGTCGAGCCCAGGACCGGACTGTCGGGCGTCGAGGTCGTCATGACCAAGCTGCACGCCGGCGGCAAGTTCGGCGGCGGCTCGTACGCGGCCTCCGGCGGTCTGCACGGCGTCGGCGCCTCCGTGGTCAACGCCCTGTCCGCCCGGCTGGACGTCGAGGTGGACCGCGGCGGCCACACCCACGCCATCAGCTTCCGGCGTGGCGTGCCCGGAGCATTCACGGGCAACGGACCCGACGCCAGGTTCGAGGCCAAGGGCGGCCTGCGCAAGGCCAAGAAGATCCCCAGGACCCGCACCGGCACGCGCGTGCGCTACTGGGCCGACCGCCAGATCTTCCTCAAGGACGCGAAACTCTCCCTGGAGACCCTGCACCAGCGCGCCCGCCAGACCGCGTTCCTGGTGCCGGGCCTGACCATCGTCGTCCGCGACGAGTACGGCCTCGGGGAGGGCGGCAGCAAGGGCGAGGAGTCCTTCCGCTTCGACGGTGGCATCAGCGAGTTCTGTGAGTACCTGGCGAGCGACAAGCCGGTCTGCGACATCCTCCGCTTCAGCGGTCAGGGCACCTTCAAGGAGACCGTTCCGGTCCTCGACGAGCACGGTCAGATGACGCCCACCGAGGTCACCCGTGAGCTCGGCGTGGACGTCGCGTTGCGCTGGGGGACCGGCTACGACACGACGCTGCGGTCCTTCGTCAACATCATCGCCACCCCCAAGGGCGGCACCCACGTCGCCGGCTTCGAGCAGGCCGTCGCCAAGACGCTCAACGAGGTGCTGCGGGCCAAGAAGCTGCTGCGCGTCGCGGAGGACGACATCGTCAAGGACGACGCGCTGGAGGGCCTCACCGCGGTCGTCACGGTCCGCCTCGCGGAGCCCCAGTTCGAGGGCCAGACCAAGGAGGTCCTCGGCACCTCGGCGGCCCGTCGCATCGTCAACAACGTGGTGACCAAGGAACTCAAGGCGTTCCTGACCTCCACCAAGCGCGATGCCGCACAGCAGGCGCGTGTGGTGCTGGAGAAGGCCGTCGCCGCCGCCCGTACGCGTATCGCCGCCCGCCAGCACAAGGACGCGCAGCGCCGCAAGACGGCTCTGGAGTCCTCCTCGCTGCCGGCCAAGCTGGCCGACTGCCGCAGCGACGACGTGGACCGTAGCGAACTGTTCATCGTCGAGGGCGACTCCGCCCTCGGTACGGCGAAGCTGGCCCGGAACTCCGAGTTCCAGGCGCTGCTGCCCATCCGCGGAAAGATCCTCAACGTCCAGAAGTCGTCCGTCACGGACATGCTGAAGAACGCCGAGTGCGGCGCGATCATCCAGGTCATAGGAGCGGGCTCGGGCCGCACCTTCGACCTCGACGCGGCCCGCTACGGCAAGATCATCATGATGACCGACGCGGACGTGGACGGCTCCCACATCCGGACCCTGCTGCTGACGCTGTTCCACCGCTACATGCGGCCGATGGTCGAGTCGGGCCGGGTGTTCGCCGCGGTGCCGCCGCTGCACCGGATCGAGCTGATCCAGCCGAAGAAGGGCCAGGACAAGTACGTCTACACGTACTCGGACCGTGAACTGCGCGACAAGCTGCTCGAGTTCCAGAGCAAGAACATCCGGTACAAGGACACGATCCAGCGGTACAAGGGCCTCGGTGAGATGGACGCCGACCAGCTGGCGGAGACCACCATGGACCCCCGCCACCGCACCCTGCGCCGGATCAACCTCTCCGATCTGGAAGCCGCGGAGGGCGTCTTCGACCTGCTGATGGGCAACGAGGTGGCGCCCCGCAAGGAGTTCATCGCGAGCTCAGCGGCCACGCTGGACCGCTCCCGCATCGACGCGTAGCCGCCCGGCCGGCCTCCCGGCCGGGCACGACGCAGGCAGGGCGCTCCGGCGCGGCCGTCATCGGAGGTTCGCGCCTTGGCTTGCCCTGCACTGCCCTGCTCTGCTCTGCTCTGCCCTGTCTTGGCCCCTGCCGGGTCTCGGTGCGGAGCCGTGCGGAACCGTCCGGCCGTGCCCCCGGCGCCCCGAGCCTGTCGCGGCCCGGCGCCTGCCTGGCCTTGTCCGGGCTCGGGGGTGCCTGTGCTTGCCTCGCTTCGGCTCAAGGCTGCCTGACGGGCTTCGTTCCGGCCGGGGGAGCCTGTCGGTCTCGTTCCGGCCAGGGGGTGTCTGACGGGGCTCGTTCCGGCCGGGGGCCTGGCGGTCGCGTTCCGGCTCGGGGGTGCCTGCCCGGCCTCGTTCCCGCCGGGGGGTGCCTGATGGCCTCGTCCCGGTCGGGCGGGGCCTGACGGCCTCGTCCTGGCCGGGGGGTGCCTGACGGTTTCGTCTCGGCCGGGGGCGGCCTGTTCCTGCCCCGTCCAGGCCGGCCGGGCTCGCTCCGTTACGGCCTTGTCCGGGCTCGCCTCCGTTCCGTTCCGGTCCGATCCTGTTCGGCCCGGCTGTGCCCCCTGTTGTCTCGTGCCTCGGCCGTACCTCGTTCCGGCGGGGGCTCGTCCGATCGGCTGCCCTGTTTCCCGCCATGCCCTGACCCCGCGCGGGCCTGCTTGGCTCTGCCTCGTCCAGCCGTGAATCCTTGTCCACTCCTGTCCTGTATCGGGCCCGGCCTGGCCCCTGTTCTGGCCCTGCTCCGCCCCTCGCACTGTGCCGTCCGGTCCCGGCTCCGCCCGGCCCGCAGGGCACGGGACAGGCCCCGTCGGCCCCGGACAGGGCGGGTTCTCCACCTGGGGGTGGAGATCGACAAGGTGCGGTTTCCACCCGCGATCCACCCCGGCTCCGATCAGCCGGACCGCGGTTTTCCGTAGCGTCGAAGACGTCGACGGCACCGTGCCGTCGGCTTCTCCTTTCCGCTCACGGAGGCTGAAGATGTCCGGGCTCGTCAACGCGCTGGTGATCGTCGCCGTCGCCGCCCTGGTGATCGTGCGGCAGTTCGCGGCACGCAGGCTCGACGCCGATCGACGCTGGTGGGTCCTGCCCGCGATACTGGCGTTCGTCGCCCTTCGCGAACCCGGCATCATCGACCCCCACCACCGAACCGAGTCCGTCGCGCTGCTCGCCGCCGAACTGCTCATAGGCCTCGGCACGGGGGCCGGCTGGGCCTGGACCACCCGCATATGGGCGGAGCCGGACGGCACGGTGTGGACCAAGAGCACCAAGGCCAGCGCGGCCGTCTGGATCGGCGGTATCGCCCTGCGTGCCGCTCTCTTCGCGCTCGGTGCCGTGCTCGGCGTGCACCAGGAGAGCGGGGCCCTGATGATCGCCCTGGCCGGCACCCTGCTGGTCCGCTCCGGGCTCCTCGTCTGGCGCACGCGTGCGCTGACCTCGGCATCCGCACCGGTCACGGCGTACCGTGGCGGCAAGCCCCGACCCGCGTGGAAGGAGCGTGTGTGACGGAGAACGCCTGGACGCGCTGGCCCTCACCGGAAGCGCTGGGCCGCGTGGGCCTCTCACAGCCCCGACGCCTGCTCAGCTGGGTCGTGCGGGTGCTGGTGGCCGGCGGGCTGCTGTGGGGCGCCGTCAGCAGCAGACGGATTCCCCTCTGGGGGGAAGTCCTGGCGGCTGCGGGTGTCCTCGTGGTGGCGGCCGCCGCCTGGGCCTTCTTCCGGACCACGCTCGCGCACCGGCTCCTGCCCTCCCTGGCCCTCATCGCGGTGCTGCTGGGCATGGCGGTCGCAGCCGATGCCACCGGCTTCAAGGTGCCCGCCCTCGTCATCTGGTGCGGTTGCGCGGTAGGCGCGCTGGAGAGAATGCCCCTGACCGCCGCCGCGCCCGTGACAGCGGTCTCCCTGACCGCGTACAGCCTGGTCAATGACGACAAGTTGCTGACAACCGTCGTCACGAGCGTCGGCCTCGCCCTCGCCGGGTATGTCCTGCGGCTCGACGCCGAGGCCCGCGGGAACGCCCAGCGGCTGCTCGCCCAGGAGCGGGCCGCGCGCGCGGCGGAGGCGGAGTCGGCGGCACTGGCCGAGCGGGCCAGGATCGCCCGGGAGATCCACGACGTGCTGGCCCACAGCCTCTCGGCGCAGCTCGTGCACCTGGAGGCCGCCCGGCTGCTCGTCGAGCGCGGGGCGGACCGCGAGCAGATCCTCGAGCGGGTGGTGGCGGCGCGGGGCATGGCCCGTGACGGTCTTGCCGAGACCCGGCAGGCGCTGTCCGCCCTGCGCGGCGACCTGACCCCGCTCGAGGACTTTCTCGACGAGCTCGTCGGGGTGAACGGCGGTGCCGAGGTCACCATCTCGGGTGAACGCAGACCGCTGCCCGCCGAGGCCTCACAGGCCGTGCGCAGGGTCGCGCAGGAAGCCCTCACCAACGTCCGCAAGCACGCGCCGGGCGCCAAGGTGCGGGTCCGGCTGGACTACGGCGAACACCAGGTGATGCTCGACGTACGGGACTCGGGGGGCAAACCGGGCGAGCTCGCCGCAGCCGGAGGCGGGTACGGTCTGCTGGGCATGCGGGAGCGTGCGGAGCTGCTGGGCGGTTCGCTGGAGGCGGGACCGCACGAGGAGGGGTTCGCGGTGACGTTGAAGGTGCCGGTGTGAGCGAGGAGGCCGGCAGGAAGCCCGCGCGGGTGGTGGTGGCGGACGACCAGACGGTTGTCCGGGAGGGCATCGTGATGCTGCTGGGTCTGCTGCCCGGGATCGAGGTCGTGGGCTCCGCGGGGGACGGGCACGAGGCGGTGCAACTCGTCGCGGAACTCGCTCCCGACGTGGTCCTGATGGATCTGCGGATGCCCCGGTGCGACGGTGTGGAGGCCACCCGGCGTATCCGGTCGGAGCACCCGGGGACACAGGTCGTGGTCCTGACGACCTACGCGGACGACGAGTCGTTGTTTCCGGCCCTCCGCGCGGGAGCCCGCGGGTATCTCACCAAGGACGCGGGTGGTGACGAGATCGTCCGGGCGGTGGAGAGCGTGCTCTCCGGTGACGCCGGGCTGTCGCCGAGTATCCAGCGGCGGCTGCTGGAGCGGCTGTCCGAGCCGGAGCCCGCGCCCGAGTCGGCCCCCGCCGCCGAGGCGCCGGACGGACTCACGGCACGGGAGTGCGAGGTGCTGGTCCTGATCGCGGAGGGCCTGACCAACCAGGAGATCGCCCGCCGGCTGCATGTCTCCACGGCGACGGTGAAGACCCACATCAACAATCTCTTCGCCAAGGCCGGCCTCAAGGACCGGGCGCAGGCGGTGCGTTACGCCTACGCGAACGGGATGGTGCGGCCGCCGACCAGGTGAGTCACCTGATGGGGTGAAGAGCGGGGAGAAGAGAAGTCGTGGAACTTCCCGTTCTGTCCATCCTTGGGCATGCAGTCGAGCAACGGCCGTCCCCACGGGGACGGGGGCGGTCCCGAGAACACGTCGGGGCACCAGGACGGGCAGGACCCACCACCCGAGGACATGAGGTTCCGCGACCCCTGGTACGACGCGCTGGCTTCCGGATGGGGTGAGGGAGACGCTACCGGTGCTCCCGTGGCACCCGTGCCGGCGGCACGCCGGGAGGGACAAACCGCGCCGCGTGTCGGCGCGGCGGCCGAGGTGTACCTGGAGGTGCAGCGCAGCGCGGCGTTCCAGGAGGTGCGCAGCCGCTACCGGAGGTTCGTGGTGCCGGCGGTCGCGGTGTTCTTCGTCTGGTACGTGGCGTACGTCGTGGCCGCGACGACCGCGCCGGGGTTCATGGCGCGGCCGGTGGCGGGCGCGGTGAACGTGGCGCTGCTCGCGGGGCTGGGACAGTTCCTCACCACCTTCCTGTTCGCCTGGGCCTACGCACGGCACGCCCGGCTGCGCCGGGACCGGGCCGCGCTGGAACTGCGCTGGGACACCCAGGAACTCACGCGGGGCGCCGCCCAGGGCGGTGCGTCGTGACCGGAGACCACCAGACCCTGGCACTGCTGCTGTTCAGTGTGTTCGTCGCGATCACGCTGGCCATCACCACCTGGGTGAGCCGCCACCGGCACGGTTCGGCGGAGGAGTTCTACGCGGGCGGCCGGCTGTTCTCTCCCATGGAAAATGGTTTTGCCATCGCGGGTGACTACGCCTCGGCCGCCTCCTTCCTCGGGGTCCCCGGACTGATCGTGCTGTTCGGCTACGACGGCGTGCTCTATGTGGTGGGCTTCCTGGTCGGCTGGCTGGTGGTGCTGTTCCTCGTCGCGGAACTCGTCCGCAACTGCGGCCGGTTCACGCTCGCCGACGTGGTCGCGGCACGGATGAGCGAACGGCCGGTGCGGATCGCGGCGGGAACCTCCTCGGTCACCGTGTCCGTTCTGTACCTGGTGGCGCAGATGGTGGGCGCGGGCAGCCTGGTGGCCCTGCTCCTCGGACGCACGGGCGGGGCGGCGCAGGCATGGACCGTCATCGGTGTCGGCGCGCTGATGGTGATCTATGTGTCGTTGGGAGGGATGCGCGCCACCACCTGGATCCAGATCGTCAAGGCGGTCGTGCTGCTGGGCGGCACCGTCGTGCTGACCGTGCTCGTCATGGTCCGGTTCCACGGCGACATCGACCGGCTGCTGGTCACCGCGGCCGAGCACAGCGGCCACGGGGACGCCTTCCTGGCACCGGGGCTCAAGTACGGCGGGGACTGGACGGCCCGCCTGGACTTCATCAGCCTCGGCCTCGCGCTGGTGCTCGGCACGGGCGGGCTGCCGCACATCCTGTCCCGCTTCTACACCGTGCCGACCGCGCGCGCCGCCCGCCGTTCGGCGATCTGGTCCATCGGGCTCATCGGCGCCTTCTACCTGATGACGATCGTCCTCGGCTTCGGCGCCGCGGCGATCGTCGGACCGGAGGCGGTCCGGGGGTCGAACGCGGCCGGGAACACCGCGGTTCCGCTGCTCGCCCTGAATCTGGGTGGCGGCGCGGCTTCCACGGGCGGCACCGTCCTGTTCGCGGTCGTGGCCGCCGTCGCCTTCGCCACCATCCTCGCGGTGGTCGCCGGGATCACGCTCGCCTCCTCGGCATCGGTGGCCCACGACCTGTACGCGTCGCTGCGGCGCCGAAGCGGACGGCAGCGCGGTGAGGTCGCCGTGGCACGGGTCGCAGCCGTCGGCATCGGCGTGGTCGCCATCGGCCTCGGTCTGCTCGCCCGCGATCTCAACGTCGCGTTCCTGGTCGGTCTCGCCTTCGCCGTCGCCGCCTCCGCGAACCTGCCCGTACTGCTCTACTCGCTCTTCTGGCGCGGTTTCACGACCCGCGGCGCGGTGTGGGCCGTCTACGGCGGGCTGATCCCGGCCCTGGTGCTGGTCGTGCTCTCACCGGTGGTCTCCGGCAGCCCCGACTCGCTGTTCCCCGGTGTCGACTTCCAGTACTTCCCGTTGCAGAACCCGGGCATCGTCTCCGTCCCGCTGGGGTTCCTCGCCGGCTGGCTCGGCACCGTCAGCTCCGCCGAGCCGCCGGACGAGGCCAAGCACGCCGAGACGGAGGTACGGTCGCTGACGGGAGCGGGGGCCGTTTAGCGCCTCTCGTCCGGGCCAGGACTTTCGTCCGGGCCAGGACTTTCGTCCGGGCCAGGACCGGCGGGCACCGGGAAACGGCCGGCCCCGCGGTCGTCGCAACGCCGAGCGGACCGCACGACGCGCCCTACGGTGCCACCCAGGCGTAGCGGTGCTCCGGGCGTCCGGTGTCGCCGTACTTCAGGGACAGGCGCAGGCGGCCGGCCTGTTCCAGGTGGCGGAGGTAGCGCTGGGCGGTGGAGCGGCTCAGACCGGTGCGGGCGGCCACCTCGTGGGCCGACAGCGGCTCGTCTGCGCCGTGCAGCACACCGCAGATGAGGTCCGTCGTCGGCTCCGAGTGGCCGCTGGGCAGCCCGGGGGTGGACGGCGCGGGTGTGGTGCGCAGCGCACCGAAGATCCGGTCCACCTGCTCCTGCCCGGCCACCCCCCGCCCGCCGACGCGGTCGACGGTGCGGCGCAGCGCGGCGTAGGACTCCAGGCGGGTGCGCAGCGCCGCGAACGTGAAGGGTTTGACCAGGTAGTGCAGCGCTCCCAGGCGCATCGCCTGCTGCACGGTCGCCACGTCGCCGGCCGCCGTGATCATGATGACGTCGGTGCCCAGACCCTGCTCCCGCATGCGGTGGACGAGTTCGAGGCCCGTCCGGTCGGGCAGGTAGTGGTCGAGCAGGACCAGGTCGATGCCGCCGCGCTGCACGCTGGTCAGTGCCTGCGCGGCACTGTGCGCGCGGGCGGTCACCCGGAAGCCGGGAACCTTTCCCACGTACTTGGCGTTGATCTCGGCGACACGGAAGTCGTCGTCGACCACCAGGACGTCAATCATCGGGCCTCTTTCTCCCAAGGCCAGGCGAGCGTTCAGCCCGTGTTTCGGCTCCGTTGTTGTAGCGCGAGCAAAACGAGCACAACAGATGCTTGCGAGCAAAAGAACGGCTTGTGCCCACAAGACTGCTGCTGTGGCCGGGGCCACACCTACCGTCCCGGGCCATGAGCACAGACACCAGCCCCGCCATCGAGCTACGGGGCGCGAGCAAAACCTTCAGGACCCCGTCCGGGGGCCTGCACACCGCTGTCAGAGACCTCGACCTCACCGTTCGGCGGGGCGAGTTCGTGGCGGTGGTCGGCCCCACCGGCTGCGGCAAGTCGACCACGCTGACCCTGGTCAGCGGCCTCGAGGAGCCCACTCACGGCGATGTGCTGGTGGCCGGCGAACCGGTGAGCGGCGTCGGCGGCAAGGTCGGCTTCGTCTTCCAGCAGGACGCCACGTTCCCCTGGCGTACGGTGCTGTCCAACGTGATGGCCGGACCCCGCTTCCGCGGCGTACCGAAGGCGGAGGCGAAGGAGAAGGCGCGCGCATGGCTGGCGCGGGTCGGGCTCGCCGCCTTCGAGGACCGCTACCCGCACCAGCTCTCCGGCGGTCAGCGCAAGCGCGTCGCCCTTGCCGCCACCTTCGTCAACGACCCCGAGATCCTGCTGATGGACGAGCCGTTCTCGGCGCTCGACGTGCAGACCCGGGCGCTGATGTCGGACGAGCTCCTGGAGCTGTGGGAGGGCACGGGCGCCTCGGTCGTCTTCGTCACCCACGACCTGGAGGAGGCCATCGCGCTGGCCGACAAGGTCGTCGTGATGACGGCCGGTCCCGCGACCGTCAAGCAGATCTTCGACATCGACCTGCCCCGCCCGCGCAAGGTCGAGCAGGTGCGCCTGCAGACGCAGTTCATCGAGATCTACCGCGAGATCTGGGAGTCCCTCGGCGAAGAGGTCCGGATCACCCGCGAAAGAGGTGCCGCCCATGTCGCCTGAGGTCCTCAGCACACCGGTCGCCGACACGGCGAAGACCCCCGACCGGGCGCACTCCCGGGCCCGGGCGGCCCGCAGGCGCAAGGCCGTCATCACCTTCGCGCGCGTGCTGCTGCTGGTGGCCGTCCTCGGTCTGTGGGAGGTGCTCTCCCGCGCGAAGGTCATCGATCCGTTCAACTTCTCGATGCCCTCGCAGATCTGGGACCAGATCTGGACCTGGATCACGCACGGCACGGCGCTCGGATCGCTCGGCGAGCAGATCTGGTACACGCTCTACGAGGCGCTGCTCGGCTGGGTGTTCGGTGTCGTGGCGGGTGTGGTCCTCGGTATCGCGCTCGGACGCATCAGGTTCCTCGCCGATGTGCTCGGCCCCTACATCAAGGTGCTCAACTCCATCCCGAGGATCGTCCTCGCCCCGATCTTCGTGATCTGGTTCGGGCTCGGGCCGATCTCCAAGGTCGCCTCGGCGGTGGTCCTCGTCTTCTTCCCGGTGTTCTTCAACGCCTTCCAGGGCGCCCGTGAGGTCGACCGCAACCTGGTGGCCAACGCCCGGATCCTGGGCGCCAGCGACCGCAGGGTGACCTTCCAGGTGGTCATTCCGTCCGCGACCTCGTGGATCTTCACCAGCCTCCACGTCAGTTTCGGCTTCGCCCTCATCGGTGCCATCGTCGGTGAGTACATCGGCGCCACCCGGGGCATCGGCCTGCTCGTCGCGCAGTCCCAGGGCACCTTCAACGCCGCCGGTGTGTACGCCGCGATGGTCATCCTGGCCGCGGTCGCGCTCGTCGCCGAGGGCCTGCTCACCTTCGCCGAGCGGCGCATCTTCCGCTGGAAGCCCGCGGACTCCGGGCACTGACCCCGACCGCCGCCGCGACCACCGTCCCGTCGAAGCCCGTCTTTCGAAGCCTTTTCTCCCGCTTTCTCCCGCTCTCGACGCCTTTTCTCCCGCACCGCCCTCTCACAAGGACGTGAAACCGCCATGCGCAAGTCCGCCAGATTCGCCGCTTCGGCCGCCGCCGGCCTGCTCGCCCTGTCCTCCCTGACCGCCTGTGCCAACGACGCGGCCGGCTCGACCGCCGACAGCGGCGGGGGCGACGGCAAGGGCGAGCACGTCAAGATCATGGTCGGTGGCCTGGACAAGGTCATCTACATGCCCGCGATGCTCACCCAGCGCCTCGGCTACTTCTCCGCGGAGGGCCTCGACGTCGAGCTGCTGAGCGAGCCCGCCGGTGTCCAGGCCGAGACCGCGCTCGTCTCCGGCCAGGTGCAGGGCGCCGTCGGCTTCTACGACCACACCCTCGACCTGCAGGTCAAGGGCAAGGCCGTCGAGTCCGTGGTCCAGTTCTCGCACGCCCCCGGCGAGGTGGAGGTCGTCTCCAGCAAGGCGGCCGGCAAGATCAGTTCACCGAAGGACTTCAAGGGCAAGAAGCTCGGCGTCACCGGCCTCGGCTCCTCGACCGACTTCCTCACCAAGTACCTCGCGGTCAAGAACGGTGTGAATGTCAGTGAGTTCTCTCCGGTCGCCGTCGGGGCCGGACCGACCTTCATCTCCGCCCTCCAGAAGGGCTCGATCGACGCCGGTATGACGACCGACCCGACCGTCGCGACGATCCTGGACAAGAAGGCCGGCAAGGTCCTGATCGACATGCGGACCCCGGAGGGATCGCAGGCGGCGCTCGGTGGCCCGTACCCGTCGTCAAGCCTGTACATGCAGACCGACTGGGTCAACGGTCACAAGGAGACCGTCCAGAAGCTGGTCAATGCGTTCGTCAAGACGCTCAAGTGGATGTCCACCCACAGCGCCTCCGAGATCGCCGCCAAGATGCCCGCGGACTACTCCCAGGGCAACAAGACGCTCTACGCCGAGGCGATCAAGAGCACCCTGCCCATGTTCACCAAGGACGGCGTCATGCCGGCGAACGGCCCGGAGACCGTCGAGAAGGTCCTCAAGGCGTTCAACCCCAACATCAAGAACGCCAAGGTGGACCTGAGCAAGACATTCACCACCGAGTTCGTCGAGAAGGCCACCGGCTGACATCCGTATGCACAGGGGGACACGCGCTCTTCCCCCGCCCCACGAGCCGTGTCCTCAGACGCGGGTCGCCCACACGTAACGGTGTTCCGGGCGGCCCGCGTCGCCGTATTTCAGGGTCAACCTGACCTGCCCGGTGCGCTCCAGCAGCTTCAGATAGCGCTGGGCCGTCTGCCGGCTCACCCCGGTCCGGTCGGCGATCTCCTGGGCCGACAGGGGGCCCTCGGCCGCCATCAGCGACTGGCGGACAAGGGCGGCGGTGGTGGGGGAGTGCCCCTTGGGCAGCCCGGGATCGGCCGGGGCGGACAGTGCTCCGAAGATCCGGTCCACCTCGGACTGCTCCGCCTCGCCGCCGCCGTCCAGCGTGCGGCGCAGCCGGGCGTACGCCTCCAGCTTGGACCGCAGTCCCGCGAAGGCGAACGGCTTGACCAGGTACTGCAACGCGCCGTGCCGCATCGCGGCCTGGACGGTCGCCACGTCCCGGGCCGCCGTCACCATGATCACGTCGGTCTGGTGCCCGCGGCGGCGCATCTCCCGCACGACCGCCAGACCCGTCTCGTCGGGCAGGTAGTGGTCCATGAGGACCAGGTCCATGCGCGGCAGCGTCTCCAGCAGGCGCAGCGCCTCGGCCGCGCTGTGCGCCTGCCCCGCGACGTGGAAGCCCGGCACCTTCTCGACGTAGGCCGCGTTGACCCGCGCCACCCGGGCGTCGTCGTCCACGACCAGCACCTCGATCACCGCGACTCCTCCCCGGCGGTCTCGACGGTGGCGGTGAGGGAGGGTTCCGGCCCTGCGGACGCGGGGCCCGCGGACGGCGGATCCATGGACGACGGATCCATGGACGCCGGGTCCACCGGCGCCAGGTCCGGCTCCGCGAGCGCCTCCGGGAGCACGACCGTGAACTCCGCGCCGCCGCCGGGTGCCTCGCCCACCGCCGCACGGCCTCCCTGCCGCTCGGCGAGCCGGCGCACCAGGGAGAGCCCGATGCCGCGCTGGCCGTGCGCGGGAGGCTGCTTGGTGGACCACCCTTCCGTGAAGATCAGGTCCCGCTGGTCCGCCGGGATCCCCGGCCCGGTGTCACGCACCCTGAGCACGGCGGTACGTCCCTCGGCGCGCACTTCGACCTCCACGCGCGCGTGCGGGGTCGCCGCGACGGCGTCGAGCGCGTTGTCGACCAGGTTGCCGACGACCGTCACCAGGCCCCGGGGATCGACCAGCCGGTCCGGCAGCCGGGTCCGGTCCGAGACCCACAGTGCGACGCCGCGCTCGGCCGCGACGGTCGCCTTGCCGACCAGAAGGGCGGCGATCAACGGGTCCTGGATCTTCTCGGTGACCTGTTCCGCCGTGGCCCGGTGGTCGCCGACGACCTCCCCGACGAACTCCACCGCGTCGTCGTACATCTCCAGCTCCAGCAGCCCGAGCAGGGTGTGCATGCGGTTGGCGTGCTCGTGGTCCTGCGCGCGCAGGGCGTCGATCAGACCGCGGGTGGAGTCCAGTTCCCGGCCCAGCTGCTCCAGCTCGGTGCGGTCGCGCAGCGTGGCGACGGCGCCCCCGTCGTCGGTGGGCATGCGGTTGGCGACCAGGACGCGCTGCCCGCGCACGGTGAGCAGGTCGGTGCCCGTGACCCGTCCGGCCAGGACGTCGGTCGTACGGCCGTCGCCGAGCGCCTCGTCCAGCGACAGGCCGACCGCCTCGTCACCGATGCCGAGCAGGCGCCGCGCCTCGTCGTTGAGCAGCCGGACACGGCCGTCGCGGTCGAGGGCCACGACGCCCTCCCGGATGCCGTGCAGCATCGCCTCGCGCTCGGCGAGCAGGGCCGCGATGTCCGAGAAGGCCAGATCCCTGGTCTGCCGCTGGACCCTCCGGGAGATCAGCCAGGCGGCCAGCGCGCCGACCGCCAGCGCACCGCCCGCGTAGGCGAGCAGCCCCGGTATGGCGTCGATCAGCCTGGCGCGGACGCTGTCGTAGGCGATGCCCACCGACACCGCCCCGATGATGCGGTGGTGGTCGTCGTACAGCGGCACCTTGCCGCGGGCGGAGCGGCCCAGGGTGCCGGTGTCGATCTGCATGACCTTCCTGCCCGCCAGTGCGGGAGTGGGGTCCGTCGAGACGATCCGGCCGATCTGCTTCGGATCGGTGTGCGACCAGCGCACGCCCCGCACGTCCATCACCACGACGTACTCGGCGGAGGTCTCCTTCCGGATCCGCTCCGCCTCCCTCTGCACCGGCCCGTCGACGGCCGGCGCGGTGTTCTGGAGGTCGTGTGCGACCTGAGGGTTCTGTGCGGTGGTCTCGGCGATGGCGAGCGCGCGGCGCATCGCCTGGTCGTCCAGCTGGTTGCTGAGCGGCGCGAGGAACAGCCCGGTGGCCAGCACCGCCACTCCCGCGGCGATCGCCAACTGCATCACCAGCACCTGCGAGAACACCCGTCGTGGCAGGCCAAGGCGCAGGCGGCGGGCGGGGGGAGTGGGGCTCATGCCCATGACGGTACGTCGGCGAGCGGGCGCTGCCCCAGGGGGTTGTGGCGTGGATCTCGTGACCGGATCCCGATCGTGGCGCGGGTCGCGTCCGCAGCACACCCGGCCCGTGCACCGGGACCCGGCGCGGTCACATGGTCGGGTGTCAGCGAGCGGGCGCACCGGGACCCGGCGCGGTCACATGGTCGGGTGTCAGCGAGCGGGCGCACCGGGACCCCGCGCGGTCACATGGTCCGGTGTCAGCGGCCGGGCGCCGACCGGGCGACCGTCGGTTCGCGTACGGCCGTCAC
>NZ_JBEXZD010000027.1:0-76040 GCF_040628575.1 Streptomyces sp. NPDC006393 | reverse complement strand
TGGGGGGACCCCCAGCGGCGTTGTCGTCGGTTGCCGACTCCCCCACGCTCGAACGAGCTCGCGCGGGGGCACCCCCATCGCGTCGCCGCCCTCCTTCGCCTTGCATCTGGACGCACCGGCCCCCGCTCACCCGGTTCGATCGGCGCCGCCGTTCACCTGCGCCTTGATCCGCCGGACAGAACCTAGGGCGCGCAGACCGTGATGAGGGTCTCCACCTCCTCGGTCAGGGCCCGGGCCAGCCGGTTCAGGTCGGGGACGGCCTTGGCGTCGGCGACGAGGCCGTAGTGGACCTGGCCCCGGTAGGTGGAGATGGCGATGGCCAGGGACTGGCCGCGGGCCAGGGGCGCGAAGGGGTAGACCTCGGTGAGCGGGTGGCCGCCGAGCCGCAGGCCGAAGCCGGGCAGGGGCACGCTGGTGACCAGGATGTCGAACCAGAGCCGGGCGGCCTGGCCGACGAGCGGGCCGCCGAGCCGGTGGCCGAGGGCCGGCACATGGTCGGCGAGCAGGGCGACGGCGCCCGCGCCCCGGTTGGGGCCCGCGTCCTTGTTGCGGTCCATGGCGGTGCGCACGGCGGCGAGCCTGCGCAGCGGGTCGGGTACGCCGACGGGCAGCTCCATCAGATAGCCGGAGAGCCGGTTGCCCTGCGGGTGCGCGGTGCGCGGGCGGCGCCGGGAGACCGGGATCAGGGCCCGGGGCGCGATGCCGTCGCACCTCTCGCCGCGCTCGTCGAGCCAGTTGCGCAGGGCGCCCGCGACGACCGCGATCAGTACGTCGTTGACGGTGCCGCCGACCTTCTTGCGCACCAGGTGGACGTCGTCGATGTCGATGACCACTCCGGCGGTGCGCCGGGTTCCGGTGGGCTCGGCGGTGAGGGCGGGCGTGGAGCGGGTGACGAGGGTGGAGCGGGCGACGCAGGCGCCGATGTCCAGGGCGCGGCCGACGTCGGAGAACGCGCCGCGCACCAGCCCGGGCAGTCTGCGCACGTCGGGCAGCAGGCCGCGCGGGGGCTCGGCGGGGCGGGGCCGGCGCTCGGGGAGGTCCATCGGGTCGAGGATCGCCGCGGCGAGGGTCAGGGCGCGCAGTCCGTCGGCGAGGGCGTGGTGGAACTTGAACAGCACCGCGAAGGAGACGCCGTCCTCGCCGGGCAGCACATGGGCCTCCCACGGCGGGCGGTTGCGCTCCAGCGGGCGCTGCATGAGGCGGCCGGAGGCCGCGTGGAAGTCCGTGACGGGGGCGTGCAGCCGGACGTGGTTGAGCGGGTCGAAGCAGGGATCGGGTTCGCGGGTGGCGCCGCCGAAGCCGAACGGCTGCCGCAGCTGGTGGGCGAGGGACTGCCGCAGACCCTGGCCGGGGGACTGCCGCAGGCCGAGGGGGCGCCACACGTCGCGGATGCGCATGCGCAGTCCGGGCACGGCGGCGGCACGGGCGGCGAGCAGGTCGGCCGCGTGCGCCCCGGCGGTGGGCGAGTGGGCCGAGAAGACCCCGAGCGCGCCGAGGTGCATCGGGTGGTCGGCGGACTCGATGTTCCAGAACGCCAGGTCGAGTGGAGCGAGCAGGTCAGAAGTCAATGGCTTGCCTCGCGTCGACGGTGGGTGAGTTCGCAGTCAACCGCGTGCAACCGATTACGGTCAAGTACGATCAGGCTACGCTCAGTTAACACCAGATTAAGTCCCGCCCCGCGGATCGGGGGCGGGACACAAAGGGCGGTGGGGAAAGTCACCTCAGCACGGGCGGCGCCGCCGCCTCGGACGTGCCCCACGCCGACGGCCGGGGGCCCACCGTGTGGCGCACGGTCCGCAGCGAGCGCAGCTCCCGGGTGGTCAGGTACGTCCGCTCGTGGGTCACCCCGTCGGTGTGCACCGTCTGGATGTAGCGGTTGTCCCGGGAGGTGCCCGGCGCCGTGATGGTGAGGGCGCCGCGCGGGTGGTAGCGGCGGTCCAGGCGCAGCTCGACGCGTTCGAAGACGGGCGTGGACAGCCCCCAGGTGCCGTAGCCGGGCTGCACCGGGAACAGGCCGATGGACGACAGCACGTCCCAGGCGGACATCGTGCCGAGGTCGTCGTTGCCGGTCAGCCCGGTCGGGGCGTCGGTGAACAGGGTCAGCGCGGCGTGCACCACGTCCGTCGTCTTCCAGGGCTGCCCCGTCGACAGATAGCTGTACGGGGCGAGCAGGTCGGGCTCGTTCTGCGGGTTGTACTTGTCGCTGTTGTAGTAGGCGTACGGCCCGTTCACCCAGACGTCACGCGCGGTGCGCTCCGGGTCCTTCAGCAGCTCGCCGTAGGCGAAGAACGCGTCGAGCCGGTCGTTGGTGAGCCGCCGGCCGCCGATCAGACGCACCAGGTCCGGCATGTCCTGCGGGACCAGCCACTGGTACTGCCAGGCGGTGCCCTCGTGGAAGCCCTCGCTCTGCGCCGGGTCGGCCGGTCCGGTGAAGGCGCCGGAGGTGTCCCGGGCCCGGAAGAACCCCGTCGACGCGTCGAACAGGTTGCGGTAGTTGCGGGAGCGGGCGGCGTACCGGTCGGCGTCCGCGCGGTGGCCGAGGGCGCGCGCCATCTGGGCCAGCATCGCGTCCGACAGGGCGTACTCCAGGGTCGCCGAGGCCCCGAAGGCGTAGTCGGAGTGGCCGGACTTGGGCGGCTCGTGGCCCCGGACGTAGGGGGCGTAACCGCGGGTGAGGTAGTCCGGGTTGGCGTCGCGGCCCACGGCCGGGGAGGCGGCGGGCGGCACTCCGTCGGCGTTCTTCCTCAGCGCCCGGTAGGCCCGCTCCTCGTAGCCGGCGAGCAGGCCCTGCTGGTAGGCGTTGGTCAGGAACGGGGTGACCGGGTCGCCCGTCATCACGTTCGTCTCCACCGTGCCGTACCCCCACTTGGGCAGCCAGCCGCTCTCCTCGTCGATCCTGATGACGGAGATCGCCATGTCCCGGGACTCGCGGGGCGCGAGCAGGGCGAGGAGCTGGGCCTGGGTGCGGTAGGTGTCCCACAGCGACCAGTTCTGGTAGTACGTGAAGCCCTTCGTCCGGTGGATCCGCTGGTCCCAGCCGGTGTAGCGGCCGTCGACGTCGCTGCCGACGTTGGGCCCGAGGAACACCCGGTACAGCGAGGAGTAGAAGGTGCGGCGCCGGGTGGTGTCGCCGCCGGTCACCCGTACGTCCGCCAGCCGCTTCTCCCACGCCCGCCGGGCCGCCTCGCGCACGGCGTCGAACGAACGGCCGCCCTCGGCGCGCAGATTGCCCGCCGCACCGGCCGCGTCGACGTACGACAGCGCGGTGGTCGCCTCCACGGTGCGGTCCCGGGTGGTGTCGAACCGCAGATAGGCGCCGCCGCGCCCGGACCGCGCGCCGCCCGTGACGGTGGTGCCGTCCCAGGTGCCGTACGCGGTGAACGGCCGGTCGAACCGGGTGAGGGTGTACACGGTGTACGGCACGGTGTCCTTGCAGAAGCCGCGGCCGGTGATCGCGGTGCGCACGGTGCGGTCGTCCAGGATCTCCACCGTGGAGGCGACCATTCGGTGCAGCGCCTGACCGGCGTTCAGCAGGACGTCGGCCTTGTCGGTGGCGGGGAACGTGTAGCGCTGCACGCCGGTGCGGGCGGTGGCGGTCAGCTCGGCCTCGACGCCGGAGTCCAGGCGGACCCGGTAGTAGCCGGGGCCCGCCGCCTCGTCCTCGTGGCGGAAGCCCGCCGCGTACTTCGCGTAGTCCGTCTGTCTGACGTCACCGGTGGTCGGCAGGACCGGCAGATCGCCGCCGAGACGGCAGCCGACGCCGGAGAGGTGGACCAGGGAGAAGCCGCGGATGCGGCTGTGGGCGTAGTCGTAGCCGGTGCTGTGGCCGGTGTCCGGCGAGAACTGCACCATGCCGAAGGGCACGGCCGCGCCGGGAAAGGTGTTGCCTTCGTTCGCGGTGCCGATGAACGGGTTCACCAGGTCGGTGAGCCGGGCATCGCGCGGTTGTTCGGCGGCCCGAGCGGTGGCGGCGGGAGCGGCGGACAGCGCGGACGCTGTCACCGCTCCCGCCACGCACAGGCGGAGCGCCACAAGAAGGCGCCGGGTCCCTCTCATGCAGGAAGACCTCCGATGGAGACGTCATTGCCTGCATGATCGGGTCTGAGGGTCAGTCGGCCGGGCATCCCGCGGGTGTCGCCCGCGACGCGTCGCCGATCAGCGCCCGCTGGGCGGCCCGCACCCGCGCCGCGTCCGGCTTGAGCACCTTGCGGTCGTAGGTCAGCAGGCCGTTGAGCTCGCCCTCGACATCGCTGATCTGGGTGTAGACGGCGCCGTTGCTGCCGCGGCACACCAGGGCGCGCACCTCGTCGAGCTTCGACAGGTAGTCGTCGGTGTACGTCGCCGGGTCGACGTCGACGTAGCTCTGCTGCACCGACCAGGCATGCCCGGGGACCGCCAGGCCGAGCCCACCGTACTCGCCGCTGACCAGGGCCCTCCGTCCGTCCGGGTGGGGCGGCAGGGCGGGCGACGGATAGCCGTGCTCGTCGATGATGTCGCCGGCGCCGCCGTCGGTGCCCAGGTTGATGCCGGACATGCCGTTGACCAGCCGGGTCGGGTCCCAGGACTTGGCCTGCCCGGCGATGCGGGCCTCGTCGTACTGGCCCCAGCCCTCGTTGAAGGTGACCCACATGACGACCGACGGGCTGCTGATGTGCTCGTCGATCAACTCCTTCATCTCCCGCTCGTACTCGGCCCGGGCGGCGGCGGACGGGTTGACGCCCGCGGTCATGGCGGGCATGTCCTGCCAGACCATCAGGCCGAGCCGGTCGGCCCAGTAGAACCAGCGGTCCGGTTCGACCTTGATGTGCTTGCGGACGGCGTTGAAGCCGAGCTGCTTGTGCACCTTCAGGTCGTAGGCCAGGGCCTCGTCGGTGGGCGCGGTGTACAGGCCGTCGGGCCAGAAGCCCTGGTCCAGGGTGGCCATCATGAAGACCGGCTTGCCGTTGAGGACCGTGCGCGGGACGCCGTTCACGTTCTCGACGGCGATGGAGCGCATCCCGAAGTAGCTGCCGACCGCGTCGGCGCCGACGCGGACCTTCAGGTCGTACAGGAACGGGTCGTCGGGCGACCACAGGTGCGGGTCGTGGATCGTCAGGGTGAGCGGGCCGCCGGTGCGGCCGCGGACCGTGGCGACCGGGCGCCCGCCGTCGTACGCCGTCGCCGTCACCGGTACGCCGTCGCGGACGCCCTGGGCCTCGACGGTCAGGGTGCCGTGCGCGACGTCCGGGGTGAGCTTGAGCGTGTCGACGTGGTCGGTGGCGACCGGCTCCATCCACACGGTCTGCCAGATGCCCGAGGTGGGCGTGTACCAGATGCCGCTCGGGTCCAGGCGCTGCTTGCCCAGAGGCGGGTTCTCCCCGCCGGAGCCGTCCGTCGGGTCGTAGACGCCGACGATCAGCTCCTGGGTGCGGCCGGGCTTGAGGGCGTCGGTGATGTCGGCGCCGAACTTGTCGTAGCCGCCCTGGTGTTGGGCCACCTTGGTGCCGTTGACGTAGACGTCGGCCTTCCAGTCGACCGCCCCGAAGTTCAGCCGGAGCCGCTTGCCGTGGCCGATGTGCCAGCCCGCCGGGACGGTGAAGGTACGCCGGTACCACATGCGGTCCTCGTGCCGTTCGAGGCCGGAGAGCTGGGACTCCACCGGGTAGGGGACGAGGATCCGCTCGGACAGGGTCTTCCCGACGGGCGGCTGCTCGCCGGCTGTGGCGGCGGCGAACTGCCAGCGGCCGTTGAGGTTCTGCCAGTCGGAGCGGGTCAGCTGCGGGCGCGGGTACTCGGGCAGGGCGTTGTCCGGGCTGACCTGGTCGGCCCACTTGGTGCGCAGCTCGTACGTGGAGTGGTTGGGACCGCTGCTCCAGAAGGCGGCCACGGCGGTGCCGTCGTCCGACGTCAGGCCGCCGTGGCCGTCGTAGCGGACGTCCGCGGTGCCCCGGGCGGTGCCGGTCTTGTCGCCGACGACCGGCTCCTTCAGGGTCACGAGCAGGGCGCGCGGGTCGGCCGGGTCGGGCCGTACGGTGCCCAGCGGCCAGGTGGCGCCGCCGATCACGGCCCGCAGATGGTCGCCGAGGGCGGCGGGCGGGGCGGCGAGCTTCTGCGCGAAGTCGAGCTTCAGGGTGCGGCCGTCGCCGAGGACGGTGGTCGCGATGGCGCCGTCGTAGTCGTAGCCCTCGGGCAGCAGGAACGCCGACTGCGGGACGGGCTCCTTGGTGCCGCCGGGCTCGGTCCAGCGCACGTGGAGGTTGGAGCCGCCGTAGTGCTCGAAGTACTCGACCTTGATGTCGTATGCCGTGCCGGCGGTCAGCTCCACGGGGGCGGAGGTCTGTTCCCTGTCCCAGTCGTCGACCCAGTGGTCGATGGTGAGCTTTCCGTCGATCCAGAGGCGGAAGCCGTTGTCGCCCGTGATCGAGAAGGTGTGGGCGCCGGTCTCCCCGGGGACGATGCGGCCGGTCCAGCGGACGCTGACGTCGTCGGACCGGCCGGTGGCGGCGGCCAGGCGGGGTTCGAGGTTGTCGAAGTCCAGGGCGGGGTCGAAGGTGGTGGCCTTGAGCTCGGCGAAGTCGAAGGCTCCGGGGGCGGACTGGGTGTAGTACTCGCCCTTGAGCCCGTGGATCTCCACGGGGTCGTCACCGGGTGCGGCGGCGGTCGCGGCGGGCGTCGTGATGAACGCGGCGAAACCGAGGGCCGCCGCGCACAGTAGCGCGAGTCGGTCTCTCAGACGGCTGGTGCCCACGATCCTCCTCATGGCGAAGGAAACTGACGTCTCTTGTTCGCTGTTCGGTGGTGCATTGTGCGAGCCTGTTGGATCTGGTGCGAAATAACGTTGTCATGATCGTCGACCCACGTCCAGGGACATGACAAAGAGAGGCTGGATACGGACATCCTCCGGGCGGACGGAGCAGGGGGAGATCCAAGTGGACCGGACGCCCGCACAGCGCGCACCATGAGGGCGTCACTTCCACGTCGCGCGATCCGCGGCGACGCGCCCCTCCTGCGGAAGGGAAGTGAAACCCATGCCCAAGGTCTCCCGGGACACCGCCACACAGGGCGGCGACTATGGTCCCGTCGTCGAGCAGTCCGAGGACCTCGACCCGTACACCGTGGACTTCCGCAGCTTCCGCGAGGACGTCGACCTCACACCCTTGCTCAAGGACCTGCCGGACGGCCGGTGCCAGTGCCCGCACTGGGGTTACGTCTTCAAGGGCGAGCTGGTCCTGCGCTATCCCGACCGCGAAGAGGTGTACGTGGCGGGCGAGGCGTTCTACGCCCCTCCCGGGCACGTCCCCGTGCACACCGCGCCGGGCACCGAGTACGTGCAGTTCAGCCCGACCGAGGACACGCACCGCACCAGTGCCATCACGCTGAACCACTTCCCGCCGCTGAACGGCTGAGGCGCGCCTTCGCGCCTCGGCCGCGCGGCAGGACTACGGCACCCGCTGGCCCTTGCCCAGGGCGATGACCCCGCCCTTGGACACGGTGTACAGCTCCGCGTCCCGCTCCGGGTTGACGCCGATCGTCGCGCCGGGCGGCACCTCGACGTTCTTGTCCAGGACCGCCCCGCGCACGACCGCGCCCCGCCCGATGTGCACGTTGTCGTGCAGCACGGAGCCCTGGACCACCGCCCCCGGATCGACCCGGACGCCCGGGGAGAGCACGGACCGTGTGACCTGCCCGCGGATCAGGCAGCCGGCACTGATGATCGACTCCCCGGCGATGCCACCGGCGTTGAACCGGGCCGGCGAGAGCTGGTTGGAGTGGGTGTAGACGGGCCAGTCGCGGTTGTACAGGTTGAACGCGGGGCGCTCGGCGATCAGGTCCATGTGGGCGTCGTAGTAGGCGTCGAGGGTGCCCACGTCCCGCCAGTAGCCCTGGTCCCGGCTGGTCTCCCCAGGCACGTGATTGGTGCTGAAGTCGTACAGCTGGGCCTCGCCGCGCTCGGTGAGCTGGGGCAGGATCGAGCCGCCCATGTCGTGCACCGACCGCTCGTCCTCGGCGTCCCGTTGCAGGGCGTCGATCAGCGCCTTGGTGGTGAACACGTAGTTGCCCATGGAGGCGAAGACCCGCTCGGGGTCGTCGGGCAGGCCCGGCGGGTCGGCGGGCTTCTCCAGGAAGCGCTGCACGGTATGCCCGTCCGAACCCGGCGTGATCACCCCGAACGACGACGACTCGGAGCGCGGCACCCGGATGCCGGCGACCGTCACCCCGGCGCCGCCCTCGATGTGCTGCCGGAGCATCTGCCGCGGGTCCATGCGGTAGACGTGGTCGGCGCCGAAGACCGCCACGTAGTCGGGCTGCTCGTCGTAGATCAGGTTGAGCGACTGAAGGATCGCGTCGGCGCTGCCCAGGTACCAGCGGGGACCGAGGCGCTGCTGCGCGGGAACCGGCGTGACGTAGTTGCCGAGCAGGCTCGACATGCGCCAGGTGGTGGTGATGTGCCGGTCCAGCGAGTGCGACTTGTACTGGGTCAGCACGCAGATGCGCAGGATGTCGCCGTTGACCAGGTTGGACAGGACGAAGTCGACCAGGCGATACGTTCCGCCGAACGTGACCGCGGGTTTCGCGCGGTCCGCGGTCAGGGGCATCAGCCGTTTGCCCTCTCCGCCCGCAAGGACGATCCCGAGGACCGAAGGTCCACCACGCCGCATGGCCGCTCCCCTCACCCGGTTGAACCACTACTGCCCCTGAGCAGGGAGGACTAAGCCTGTTTGAGGATCTCCTCGTACAGCCGCACCGTGCGCCGGGCGACCGCGTCCCAGCCGAACTCCGTCACCGCGCGCCGCCGCCCGGCCTCGCCCATCCGGCGCGCCGCCTCCGGATCGCCGAGCACCGCGTCGAGGGCGCGGGCCAGGCCCGCCTCGAAGTCGTCGTCGACGTCGACGAGTACCCCGGTCAGCCCGTCCTCGACCACCTCGGGAATCCCGCCGACCCGGGACGCCACGACGGGGGTGCCGCAGGCCATCGCCTCCAGGTTGACGATGCCGAGCGGCTCGTAGACCGAGGGGCACACGAAGACCGCGGCATGGGTGAGCAGCTGGATCACGTCCGGGCGCGGCAGCATCTGCGGGATCCAGTGCACGCCCGCGCGGACCCGGCTCAGCTCCTCGTACAGCTCGCGGAACTCCCGGTCGATCTCGGGCGTGTCGGGTGCGCCGGCGCACAGCACGACCTGGGCCGCCGGGTCGATGTCCCGCACCGCGCGCAGCAGATGGGGCACGCCCTTCTGGCGGGTGATGCGGCCGACGAACAGCACATAGGGGCGGTCGGGGTCGAGTCCGATCCGGGTGAGGGCGTCCGTGCCGTGGTCGGGGCGGTAGAGGGCGGTGTCGATGCCGTTGTGGATGACGTGGACCCGGGCCGGGTCGAGGGCCGGGTAGCAGCCGAGGATGTCCTCGCGCATCGCGCCGGAGACGGCGACCACGGCGTCGGCCGCCTCGATCGCGGTGCGCTCCGCCCAGCTGGACAGCGCGTAGCCGCCGCCGAGCTGCTCGGCCTTCCAGGGGCGCAGCGGCTCCAGGGAGTGCGCGGTGAGCACGTGCGGCACCCCGTAGAGGAGCTTGCCGAGATGGCCGGCGAGATTGGCGTACCAGGTGTGGGAGTGGACCAGCTCGCAGCCGTCCAGGCCGGCGGTCATGGCGAGGTCGACGGAGAAGGTGCGCAGGGCGTCGTTGGCGCCGTCCAGCGCCGACCAGGGGCGGTGGCGTACGACGCCGTCCGCCTTGTCCGCCGAGGACGCCTCGCCCCAGCAGTGCACCTCCAGGTCGACCAGGGGTCTCAGCTCCCGCGCCAGGAACTCCACATGGACGCCCGCACCGCCGTACACGTCCGGCGGGTACTCCCGGGTCAGCAGTCCCACTCGCACCCGCAACCCCCTGTCTCGGCGGCCCCGTCGTCTCGTCGTGGCCGGTCGCGTGCGCCGGCCGTTGTCCGCCGGTCGCTGATCGTCGGTCGCTCGCTTGTCGCCGCTTGCTCGTCGCCGCTTGCTCGTCGTCGGTTGCTCGTCGTCGGTCGCTTGTCGGTCGCTCGTCGTCGGTCGCTGATCGCCGGCCGTGTCCCGCCGGTCGCTTTCATGGTCACCCAGATGCGGCGCGCGCGGAAGAGCGCGGGGCTCGTGTGAAACAACAGTCACCGCAGACACCGCCGCCGGGGACCCGGTAGTACAGGCAGCAACTGCGCCGGCGGAAGCCCCTGTCGTCGGAGGTGCCCGTCCCGGCGAGCAGCGGGTGGGCGAGGAGCCGTGCGGCCAGGTCCCGGGCGTGGTCGCCGGCCCGCGGGCGGCCGTGCTCGGGCGCGAGGCGCGCCAGTTGGCGGGCGGCGCCGGCCAGCGCGGAGGCCGCGTTGCCCCGCGCCAGCCCCGGGGCGAGACGGTGGCGTACGCGCAGCGCCGCCGCCAGGGGTCGGAGGTGGCCGACCAGGACGGCGTCCGCGACGGTGTCCGCATCGGCGGGCAGCCCCCGCACCGTGGTGAGCCACAGATCGTCCGGGGCGCTGCCGGCGGGGTCCCAGCGGAGCAGGCGCGGGTCGAGGTCGGGGATGCGCCCGTACAGCACGGCGCAGCCGAGTACGGTCGACCACAACCGGGCCATGAGAGCCTGCTGGGCCACCGACGCGGCGACCCGCGGCTCGGGGGCGCGGATGCCGGCGGCCACCGTGCGGACGCGCACCGCGAGGGGGTGCTCGTCACTGCCGCAGGACGCGTCGCCGTAGGCCTGGGCCAGGGTGGGCAGCGGAACGCGCGGCGGCTCGCCCGTGCGCAGGACGAAGAAGCCGCCGAGGGAACGGAGGGCGGCGAGATCCGGGTCGAGGTCCACGAGGAGCAGTACTACCCAGGGCCCTTAGGGGGTTCCACCAGGGGGTGTCCACCCTGTGTCGCCCACCCAGGGGAGGACTGAGCACGATCCGTACTCCATCGGCAGTATGACCCATTGCGTGCTCAGGGACGACGACGCGCAAAGATCGGCACGGCAGGCTTGTGGACCATGGAAGCCGACCCTTCGCCGCGCCGGGCCCGCCGCCCCCGCGTCCCGCAGAGGAGCCGCTCATGAGCGCCCTCGCGCTGTCCGTGCTGCTGTCGCTCGTGTCCGCCGTCGCCTACGCCGGCGGCGCGATCGTGCAGGAGCGCGTCGCGGTGTCCGCCCCCGGCGAGCAGTACGCGCCGCTGCGCCGGCCCGCCTGGTGGGCGGCGGTCGCGCTGAACGGCCTGGGCGGGCTGCTGCACGTGGTGGCGCTGGCCTGCGGCCCGCTCAGCCTGGTCCAGCCGCTGGGCGCCCTGACCATCGTGTTCGCGCTGCCCATGGCCGCCCTCTTCGTCGGCCGCCGGGCGGGGGCAGCGGCGTGGCGGGGCGCGATCATGGCGACGGTGGGTCTGGCGGGTCTGCTGTCACTGGTGGGCGCGTCCGACTCGCAGTCGCTCGGCGCCGCGCAGCGCCTGGCCGTGGCCGTGGTCACCGGCGGGGCGGTGGTGGCGCTGACGGTCGCGGGCCGGGCCGCGCACCGGCACCCGGCGGTGCGCAGCGTGCTGCTCGCCACCGGCTCCGGCATCGCCTTCGGCATGTCCTCGGTGTTCACCAAGACGGTCGCGGTGGACTGGAGCGACGGCGTCTCGGCGGCGGATCTGCCGTCCCTGGCCGCGATAGGCGTCCTCGCCACGGCGGGCATGCTGCTGTCGCAGGCGTCGTACCGGGGCGGCGGCCTGGCCGCACCGCTGGCCACGCTGACGGTGGTGAACCCGGTGGTGGCGGCGGCGGTCGGCATCACGATGTTCGGTGAGACCTTCCGCTACGGCACCACCGGCACCGTGCTCGCCCTGGCGTGCGGCGTGGTGGCCACCGGCGGCCTGATCCTGCTGACCACCGAACGCCTCGAGCGCGCGGACGACTCGCTTCCGGCCGATGAGGCGGCGGTCGGAGGTCTGGCGCGGGGAGAACTGGCGCTGGGAGACGTGGCGGCGGAGGACTTGGCGCTGGGAGACCTGGCGGCGGGAGACCTGGCGCTGGAGGAGCAGGTCCCGGAGGAGGTGCAGGCGACCGGGACGCCGCGGAACGGGACGCTGCGGAACGGGACACGGACGCCCGAGGTTCCCCTTCCCGGCCAGGCCGACTCGGAGCCGGCGGACACCCTAGTCCCCGCCGCGCCGTCCCCCGGGGCGGCTGACGCCAGGGCGGCAGGCGCCAGAACGTCAGGCACCACGGCAGCGCGGGGCTCCAGGGCGGCGGGCGTCGCGACAGCGGACACCGGGGCGGCAGGCGCCGGGGCGGCGGCGGAGACCGGGCGCGCGCCGGACGACGGCGAGGCGCCGCTCTCCTCCGGCCCCGGCGCGTTCCACGGCGGCGCGTACTGCGCCGGCCCGCTCTGCGGTGTCCCCTTCTACGGCGGCACGTACGTCCGGTTCTACGGCGGGGCGTACGTCCGGACGCCCGTCCTGGACCGGCGCCGCGCCGACGCCGGTGCGGGTGCCCGCGTCCGGTCGTGACGCCCCGCGTCAGATCGTGACGCCGCCGGCCCGGAGATAGGCGACCGGGTCGATGTCCGTTCCGAAACCGGGCCCCGTCCGCACCTCGAAGTGCAGATGCGGGCCCGTCACGTTGCCCGTGGCGCCCGAGCGCCCTATGCGCTGCCCGGCGGTGACCGTCTGCCCGGACCGTACGGAGATCGCCGACAGATGCCCGTACTGCGTGTAGCGACCGTCGGCGTGCCGGATCACCACCTGGTAGCCGTAGGCCCCGCCCCACCCCGCCTCGACCACCCGGCCCGCTCCGGCCGCGTGCACGGACGTCCCGGTGGACACCTCGAAGTCGACGCCGGTGTGGTAGCCCTTCGACCAGTGGGGTCCCGCCACGCGGTACCCCGTGCCGAGGGGGCCCCGCACAGGGGCGACGAGGCTGTGCGAGGCGGTGTGGGGCCGCCCGGCCCTGCTCGTCTCGCTCCGCTCGCCTCGCCCGGCGGGCTTCGTCCCGGTCCGGCCGGACGGACGCGTGGCGGTGGGGCTCTCCCTGGCGGCCGGGTGGCCCGTACGGGCCGGCTGAGCCGTACGGCCGGTGCGCAGGGAAAGCCGCTGGCCCGGCAGGATCAGGTCCGGGTCGTCGCCGACCGTGGCGCGGTTGGCGGCGTACAGCTGGTGCCAGCCGCCCCGCACGTGACGTTCCTCGGCGATCCCGGAGAGGGTGTCGCCGCGGACCACCGTGTACATCTCGGCCCGTCCGGCACGGGACTGGGGGGTGGTCTGCGGCCGCACGTCACGGACCGAACTCCCGCCGCGCCCCGTGCCGTCGGAACCGTCGGTGCCCTTGGAGCCGCTGTGGCCGTTGGAGCCGTTGTGGCCCTTGGATCCGGTGCCGACCTTGGACCCGTTGGCTACCTTGGAGCCGGTGCCGACCTCGGAGCCGCCGGTGGCCGCGGTGCCCGTGCTGCCCCGGCTCTGCGCGGGCCGGGCCGCCGCGCCGTCCGGATGGACGCCGGGGTCGCCGCCGCCGCGGGTCAGACCGGCCCGCACCGAGCACACCGGCCAGGCGCCGGGGCCCTGGCCGTCGAGCACCTTCTCCGCGATCGCGATCTGCTGGTCCCGGGTTGCGAGGTCGGCGCGCGGCGCGTACCGCGTGCCGCCGTACGCCTCCCAGGTGGACCTGGTGAACTGGAGGCCGCCGTAGAAGCCGTTGCCGGTGTTGACGCCCCAGTCGCCGCTCGACTCGCAGGCGGCGACCTTGTTCCAGGTGGACGCGTCGGCCGCGTGCGCGGCGCCGGCGCCGATGAGCGGGAGGGCCATGCCGGCGCCGCCCGCCGTGACGGTGAGTGAGGCGCGGTTGATCCTGTTCGGCTGGTACCGGCGGTGCCGGCCGCGTGCGGCCATGACTGAAGCCCCCCTCGCCATGCGTCAGGAGGGGCAAAAGTAGACGCCGCGAACGAGCCATGACAAGACGGCTGTCGGCCGCTTTGGCGGCACAAGTGGCCGATACGGGGCTTCCGTTGGCCGGATCGGTTGTTTTCGCCGAACAGTACGGCCGTGTCCGCGCTGAGGCAACGGCCGGGTGCGGTACGTAAGGGAGGATGTCGTGGACGTGCCGTGCGGCGGGCCGGAGGACGTGCGGTGGCCGCGGGGGCACGCAAGGATGGTCGAAGGGGTTCCAGCCGATGATCCACCGGATTCCTTGAGGAGCAGGCGGTATGAGCACAACAGCCCAGATCGGCGTGACGGGGCTCGCGGTCATGGGCCGCAACCTCGCCCGAAACTTCGCGCGCAACGGCTACACGGTCGCGCTGCACAACCGGACGGTGGCGCGGACGCATGAACTGGTGGAGGAGTTCGGGCACGAGGGTGACTTCGTCGCGGCCGAGACCGCCAAGGAGTTCGTGGCGGCGCTGGAGCGGCCCCGCCGCCTGGTGATCATGGTGAAGGCGGGCGCACCGACGGACGCGGTGATCCAGGAGTTCGCCCCGCTGCTGGAGCCCGGCGACATGATCATCGACGGTGGCAACGCGCACTTCGCGGACACCCGGCGCCGCGAGCGCGAGCTGCGCGAGCAGGGCATCCACTTCGTCGGCACAGGCATCTCCGGCGGTGAGGAGGGCGCGCTGCACGGGCCGAGCATCATGCCGGGCGGCTCGACGGAGTCGTACGGATCGCTGGGCCCGATGCTGGAGAAGATCTCCGCGAAGGCGAAGGACGGCGCGCCGTGCGTCACGCACATCGGCCCGGACGGTGCCGGTCACTTCGTGAAGATGGTGCACAACGGCATCGAGTACGCCGACATGCAGCTGATCGGCGAGGCGTACCAGCTGCTGCGCGAGGTGGCCGGGTACTCCCCCGCCCAGATCGCGGAGATCTTCCGCACCTGGAACACGGGGCGGCTGGACTCGTATCTGATCGAGATCACCGCCGAGGTGCTGTCCCACGTGGACGCGGCGACGGGAAAGCCGTTCGTGGACGTGGTGACGGACCAGGCCGAGCAGAAGGGCACGGGCCGCTGGACGGTGCAGATCGCCCTCGACCTGGGCGTGCCGGTGTCGGGCATCGCCGAGGCCGTCTTCGCGCGCTCCCTGTCCGGGCACGCGGCGCTGCGGGAGGCCTCGCGCTCCCTGGCCGGCCCGAAGGCCTCCCCGCTGTCCGAGGCGGAGGCGGCGGCCTTCGCCGACCGGGTGGAGCAGGCGCTGTACGCCTCGAAGATCGTCTCGTACACGCAGGGCTTCCACGAGATCGCGGCGGGCAGCGAGGAGTACGGCTGGGACATCGACCTCGGAGCCGTCTCCGCCATCTGGCGCGGCGGCTGCATCATCCGCGCCGCCTTCCTGGACCGCATCCGCGCCGCGTACGACGCCCGCCCCGACCTGCCGAGCCTCCTGTCCGACGACACCTTCGCCCAGGAGATCGCGGCGGCCCAGGACGACTGGCGCGAGGTGCTGGTCGCGGCGACGCGGCAGGGCGTGCCGGCGCCCGGCTTCTCGGCGGCGCTCGCCTACTACGACGCCCTGCGCGCCGAGCGTCTGCCGGCCGCCCTCACCCAGGGCCAGCGCGACTTCTTCGGCGCGCACACCTACCGGCGCGTGGACCGGGACGGCTCCTTCCACACGCTGTGGGGCGGTGACCGCTCGGAGGTGAGCGCGTAGGAGCGGGCTCACACGGAGGAGGACGGTGGACGGCCCGAGGCCGCCCACCGTCGGCGCGCAGGGGACGCGCCCTGATCCCCTGATCTCCTGCCCCCTTGATCTCCTGCCCCCTTGATCCCCTGATCTCCTTGATCCCCTGATCTCCTGATCCCCTGCTTTCAGGTGAGGGGCGGCCCCGGCTCGGGACTCGGCACGGGCTCCGGGCCCGGTGGAATCGGGGACGGGGAGGGCTCGGGCGGCGGCCCGGGCTGCGGCGGTGTGGGCACGGGACCTGGAGGTGGCGGCCCGGGTGCCGGGGGCGGGGTCGGCCCGGGGCCCGGCGGCGGTCCCGGAACCGGGGGCGGTTCGGGGGCGGGGTGCGGCTCCGGGACCGGATGCGGCTCGGGAGCCGGTTGCGGCTCGGGTTGCTGGGGGTCCGGGCCCGGCGTGGGTGGCGGCGAAACGGGGTCGGGGTAGGGGTTCGTCATGGCGTCCGTCCTCCAGCCAGTCGTTCGACATCGGCTCTGGACTACTCCCCCGCCTACCCGACGCCCGCCCGGCCAGTCACCCGAGGGCAGGAAGCCCGAGGACCCGGCTGGGCTCAAAGGCCGCGGCCGCGGGCGGCGTGCCGCTCGCACGGTCGCGACCGCCTCGGGGCGCCCGACGGTCACCGATTTCTCGGCTGTCACTGGGTTCTCGACCGTCACCGGGCTCCCGGCAGTCACCGGGTCTCGACCGTCACCGGGCCGCCGACCACCACCGGGCCGCCGACCACCACCGGGTTCTCGACCGCCATGGGGCTCCCGACCGTCACCGGGTCTCGGCCGGCTGTGCGGTCCCGGTTCCGGTCGTCCTTGCGGCTGCCGCGAGTCCAGGCCGGGGGCTGGAGAGGGTCGGGACGGGTGTGGTGGTCAGGCGCTGGGCCGGGGCGATGGAGGCCTGGGCGAGGACGATCACGTCGGCGTCGGCGGGGCCGATCGCGTCGACGGCGCTCGCCACCTCACGGACGTACCCCTCGGTGTCGCCGGCCTCGAAGCGCGCCCAGGCGCTGTCGACGAGGAGGCGGCGGACGCTGACGGGCCGCCCGGCGCGGCGCGCCTCGTCCTCGATGAGCGCGACGGTCGGCGCGAGGGTGCTCTCCACCGTGGCGACGACGACCACGCGCGGACCGGTGGCCACCGCCGCGGCGGCCATGGGCCGGTCCACCCGCAGCACCGGCACCTCCATTCCCGCGCCGAGCGCCTCCGCGACGCCGCCGATGGTCGAGCAGGTGCACAGCACCACGCGGGCGCCCTCGGCGACGGCACGGTCCAACGCGGCACGCACCTCGTCCGCCACCGCGTCCGGGCCCTCCCGGCGGGCCCGGCTCAGCAGTTCCTCGTCGACGAAGTGCCGTAGCCGAAGGTGCGGATGGTGTGCGTCGCGCAGCGCGTCGAAGACCGGGACGTGCACCGGCGAGGTGTGCAGCAGAGCGACCTCCGCCGGGGCGCCCATGGTGTTCACCACCGCCCCGGATGTGCCGCGAGCCAGGCCTGTGCGGCCTCCGGCAGTGCGGGGTCGGGGGTCGGCCACCGGTTCCTCCTGGACGTGTCGTTCGGCGGCGGTCAGGCCGGTACGGCCTGCGGGCTGCGCTGCTGGTCCGTGCCCGGTACGGGGGCGGACGGGTCGGCTCCCAGCTCCACGATCCGGTTGCCGGCGTCCACGTGCACGACCCGCGGCTTCAGCGCCCGCGCCTCGGCGTCGGTCACCTGAGCGTAACTGATGATGATCACGAGGTCACCGGGGTGCACGAGGTGCGCCGCCGCACCGTTGATACCGACGACCCCCGATCCCCGCTCGCCCTCGATGACGTACGTCTCCAGCCGGGATCCATTGGTGATGTCGACGATGTGCACGAGCTCGCCGGGCAGCAGATCGGCGGCGTCGAGCAGATCCGCGTCGATGGTCACCGATCCCACGTAGTGCAGGTCGGCCTGGGTGACGGTGGCACGGTGGATCTTGGACTTGAACATGGTGCGCAGCATGTTGGACTCCTGGAGGACGGCTCCCTGCCTGCTTTGTACAGGTCAAGGGCGGTCTCGACTGTACACCGGGACATGCCGGTCAAGGATTGTGAGGAACATCGCTCCGCTCGGGCGAGACGGCTTCACGCCTGGGCTTTCGCGCCGCACCGGCGCCTGTTCAGGCAATCCTCCGGGAAAGCCCGGCGACTCATGCTGACCGGATGCTGACTTATCTGATGAGCCGTCAAAGGCGTGGGAGACCAGTCTGCGCTCGGACGACGTGCGTCCACGCACCGACCTGTCGGGCACCGACATCGCTCGGGTTCGTGGAACACGGTTCCCTTTTGGTCATCGGCCGGTCAGGCTCGACCGCCCTGGAAGCAGGCTCCCTGCCTGCCGCCCGCCCGGGCCCTCGGCAGCGTGGGGAGGCGAGGCGGGGCCAGGTCGCCGACTTCGGCCCGCGGGCCGAAGTCGAGGTCACGCGCCCCTGCGCACTTGCGTGCGCCCCGCCCCTCTCTTCCGTACGGTCCAGCCGGTGGCGAACCGCCCTCGCACACCGTGAAGGAGAGTCGTTGAAGCCGACCGAGGAAGTGCTCCAGGACCTGACCCGGCCCTCGAATGTTTCCGTCCACTCCGACGACGCGCTCGTCGGGAAGGTGAAGGCCGCCATCGCGGCGGACGATGAGAAGCGGAAGGAGAATGAGGACGAGCCGCTCCGCCGGAAGCCCGCCCTCGTCCCGATCCCGCAGCCGAAGCTGCCCCGGCAGTTCGAAGCGACCTTCTGGGACGGGCTCCACACCCTCGCCCGGGCCACTGCCCTGTCGTGGCGTGGTGCGGGGCGGGGGCTGGCGGAGCACTGGGGAGCACTGGGGAGCACTCAAGTACACCCAGGCCCTGGCCGGCGATCGTGACTCCTTCCTCAATGGCAGCCACAGCGACTCCGCCACCTCTGCCGAGCAACTGGCCTCCGCCTCGGCCCACGCCGAAGCGGTCCACATCGGCGCGTGGAACGAGACCCCCAGCCTGCTGTTCAGCACCCAGCTCCCGACGGACGGCGGCACGATCACCGTCCACGCCCTCCAGGCACCGGGCAGTGGTGGTCGGCTGTCCCCGGCAGAGGGCCGGGAAGCGAACCGGAACGCCCCGCCGTTCCAGGCGAACGTGATGCCGGACATCCACCCGCCAGCCGAGGGCCTGGTGGCGCCGGAGCCCGTACGGGGCTGCCACGTACAGCCGAAGGACTACGCCTGGTTCCAGGAGTCCCTGGCCCACACCACCGCGGCAGGCCTCATGGCCTTCACCGGCTCCGGCCACGCCACCGCCCGCCACCTGACCGACCGGCAGGGCCGCAAACGCTTCACCGGCCTCGAACTCGCGGCCAGCATGAGCATCCAGGACGCCGTCCACACCCTCTTCGGCAACGAGTACGTCGGCACCGACCACGTCTTCCGCCTCAACGGCCCCCGCGTCGAGGCGTTCTCCGGCGTGGTCAAGGAAGTTTTCCGACTTCTCGCCAGAGGCGACATCGAGGAGTACCGCGCCCTCGTCCACGCGAGCCGCCACGTCCGCCCCCGCCTCACCTTCGACAAGAACTGGGGCGGCCCCGTCTCCGTCCACGCCGACGGCTCGGTCTTCGTCCTGCGACTGCTGCCGGGGCAGAACGAGAAACCCCGCGCATACCCGTCTCGCTGACGCGCCTCTGAGACGGCAGGTCCGTCCGGACGGCCCCTGGGCGGACGGCCAAACCACCTGACGGCCAGGAGCGTGGGCCTCGACTCGCAGTGACGGTGTAGGTGCGGGCGATGCAGCGCATGCCCGCGCTTACCCGCGCCGAAGGAAGGCAGAGTCAGCCACGGCAGTGACCGAGCGGCGTACGAGCGGGCAGTGGCTGGCTAGTCCACGTTGTACGCCGTATGGCCTGGAGAGTGGTCCAGCTGCTGCACTACCACGGCCGGACGATATCGCTTCTGCTGGCGGGGCGCGGAATGCGTTGGCGGGTCCTTCCCAGCACACGGCGCCAGCAGGACCGGGCGGCGATCACCGGTGACACCCTGCTGGGCACCAGCCAGGTCCTGTTCACCTGATCTGTTCTGCTCAGCGCCTTCTTGCGGCTCGCCGGCCCGAGTGGGCCACTCGTACGCCGACTCGACGTACAACGCCCCCGGGGATGCCGGGTTGGACTGGATGTCTGTCGCCTTCATCAGCGACATCCCCTACGGCCCGCTCGATCGCGCCCGCGGGTCAGCGCGGGTTACCCGCGGTGGCGCAAGGGTGGTGCCGAGTGCACCGGTCAGCGCAAACCCGGGTGCAGCGTGTCGTACCCAAGGACGATCCGGATCGCGACAGTGGAGCACCCCCGATCGACTGACAAGGACAATGAGATGCCGGAGTCGACGACCGCTCGGCGACGAGCGCGCGGAGCTGCCGCCGTAGGTGTAGGTGCAGTCGCCACAGTCATGATCCGACGCAGCGCCCGGAGGCGCGACGAGTCGTTTGGTCGTCACGCGACACTCACCAGCGCGAACGGGAACGCCCGCGTAGCCGCGACCACGACTGCGCCGCACGTCGAGCAGCACACGAAGAGCCGGTGGTCGGTCTTCCTCGCCTACGGACTCCTGGCGGCCGCGACCCAGGCCCTCTTCGTGAACTACGCGCCCGTGACGCAGGACGCTGCGCGGCACTTCCGCGTTTCCATCGGCGCGATCGGCTTGCTGTCCCAGGTCTTCCCGCTGATCTACGTCCTCCTTGCCATCCCTGCCGGCATCGCGCTGGACCGGTTTCTCCGTCCATCCCTCGTGGTCGGCGCGATACTCACTGCGTCAGGGGCGTTCCTGAGGCTGGTTGCCGACGACTTCACCTGGGCGTTCATCGGACAGGTCGTCGCCGCAGTGGGACAACCCTTCATCCTGAACGCCATCCCGGGTCTTGCCGTGGGCTACCTCGCCGAAAAGCACCGCGCCACCGGAATCGCCGCCGCATCCTCCGCCACGTTCGCCGGCATGGTCCTCGGCTACCTGCTCGGCGCTTTCCTGCCGGGTGAGAGCCACATCCGTACCCTCACCCTCATCACCGCCCTGATCGCCATGGACGCCGGGCTGTGTCTCGTCGGGGCACTTCGCCTCCCACCGCGGACGAGCCGCGAGTCCGCATCCGTGACCAGCGGACTCCGGGCCTTTCGCGCGGCACTCGGCAATCGCCACGTACGCCGTCTGTGCGCGGTCGTCGCCATCCCGATGGGCACGTTCATCGCTCTCGCGACGTTCGTGCAACCGCTGTTGGCACCGGCGGGAGTCTCGGAAGCCACCGCCGGCCTCATCCTCGCTCTGACCATGATCGCCGGTGTGGTCGGCTGCGCAGTCGTGCCCATCTGGGCGGACCGGCACGGCCGCGAGGTCCAGGTCATGGGCCTCGCGATCGTTTTCACGGCCGGGGCCTGCCTCCATCTCGCCCTGGTGCCGAGCACGCCCATGGCCTTCCTCACGCTCCTCGGCACAGGCTTCGTGCTGCTCCCGGCTCTTCCCATCGTGCTCTCCCTGAGCGAGCGGCACGCACCGGAGGCCGAGAGTACGGCGGCCGGGCTCATCTGGATGGCGGGCAATCTGGGAGGAGTACTGCTGGCGACGGCGGTCGGACTCTTCGTCGCCCGCCCCGAGATCGCCTTCGGGGTCCTGTCCGCCGCTACCCTGCTCGCTCTTCCGGCACTTCACTGGTTCAGGAAGCTCGAGCACCCCGAAGCCATGACGTGAGTTCAGCTCGGTCTGCTCGCCACGCCCCGTGACGTGAGCTCAGCGCGATCCGTTCGCCACGATGTCGGGCGCGATGTCCAGCACAAGGAGCGCCGCCGCCACGTGGGTCGGGTTGTCCTCCACCTTGACGGTCGAGAGCTCGTTGGCGCGCGAGACCCGCCGCTCGACGGTGTTTCGGTGCGCGTAGAGGTTGGCGGCAGCCCGGGTGGTGTTGAAGCCGCACTGCACGTAGGTGAGCAGTGCCTGACGCAGTGCTGTGTCGGCTTCGGCCAGCGGCCCGAGAGTGTTGAGGACGAACCGACGTGCGCCGGCACGGTCCTTCGTGAGCGCGTCGATCAACTCGACGTCGGCGTAGGCGGTGAACCGCCGGTCGGACCCGAGGCGGGTGATCAGCGCTTGCGCCGCGAGAGCCTCCTGGTGGCTGGACCTGAACCCTTCGAGTCCACGTCCAGGCCTTCCCACCGCCGCGCGCACCTTGTCGGCCATGGCCAGGACCTTCTCCACATGATGAAGGTCCGGGACACCCGGCCCAGAGAGCCAGATCCACCGGGAAGTCGCACTGGCACGCGCCACCAGGGCGCTTCGGCCTGCGGCAGTGGAACGCGCGGCCGGGATCGCCTCGTCCAGAGCATCGACGTGCTCAGGATCGTCGACCCACAACACGAGAGCCACGTGCCACCGTGCAAGCCGGTACCGCAGGCGCCCCTCGGCGAGGTCCTCCGCCATCGGCGCCCCGCTGGCGATCAGCTGGATCAGTGCGATCGCATCGGCACCCGCATTGCCCATCGCGGCGGCGAGGCCGGCCTCGCGCAGGGCAGCGACCGAATCGAGCGCGTACTGCACCAGCGACTTCCCCGACACGTCCAGGACCCCCACGAGCAGGTCGGGGTCGGCGCAGTGCGCCACACATTCCTCCAGCCACCGCCGCCAGCCGATCCCCAGTGCCACACGCCAGGCACCGGCGAAGTCGGGTGCGATGCCGCGGGAGACGAGATCGTTGATGTACGCCGTGGTCCTCGGGCCGATGTAGGGCTCCACCCGCCGCCCCGGCTGCTGGATGTTCGCGGTCAGCCACTGGACTATGTCGGAGCGGTTGAGTTCCCGGTCCTCCTCGACCAGGGAGGCGTCGGCGAGGAGGGCAGGATCGTTCTGGGCCACGAGAGAGGGCCTTGCAAAGGCGTCGATCAGGGCGTCCGTCTGCGTCAGCAGGCGTTGGCAGAGTGACCTCATCGCATCAGCGACCTCGCGGGAGGGCGGGGGCCACAGATCTTCCATTTCTCAAGTCTCCCTCTGATCCTTTGGAGCCGGCGCTCCCGACGTGCCGTGTCACGGACAGAGGAAGGGCCGGCCGGCGGCACGGCCGCCGGCGAGGTCGGGTGTCATGCCGCCGGCCGACGGCAGCGAAAGGCGTCGGGCCGCTACGACCGTGCGGCAGCGGCGGCATCCGGCTCCGCGTGGGGTCTCCAGCAGCGTGGTGTTTAGTATGAGTAAACGGCGGAAGGTCTATCACGCCGTCGGGGGTGCAGCAAGGGGTTCAGCGACGCCTTCGCCGCTTCTCCCGAAGGCCCCATGACGTCGACGTCAGGACGGGCGGTGAGCACACCATGTCCATCGATGACAGCGGAAGAGCAGGCGGAGCAGCCAAGGGCTCCCCTGCCCTCGAAGCGTCCACGGGCGCGCAACTGAGGGAGATCAGGCTCAGCCGCGGGTTGTCATTGACGGAGGTCGCACATCAGGCAGACGTCACCAAGGGCTTCCTGAGTCAGCTGGAGCGTGGTCTCACCAACGTGTCCGTCGCGACGCTGCTGCGAGTCTGCGATGTGCTGAAGATCGGGGTCGGCGAGCTGTTCGCCTACCCTGATGAGCAGGTCGTGGAGGGCGGGAGCCGGATCGACATGGGCGGTGAAGGAGTCACCGAGTACCTGCTCACGCCCGCCAGCGCCACGGCGTTCCAGGTCTTCCGTTCGGTGATCGAACCAGGCGGGGGAACGGGTGGCCCCTATCGGCTCGACACCACCACGATCTTCGCGTTGGGACTGAGCGGCTCGACCCGGCTGATCGTCGGGGGTGAGACCCGGATGCTGTCAGCCGGTGTGTCCACCTCGTTCTCCGGTCGGACGCTGCATCAGTTCGACAATCCGGGCACGACCATCAGCGAGGTCCTGTGGGTCCTGTCGCCTCCGCTCCTTCGTGTCGCCCGCGAACCTTCCTAGAGCCGCCCGCATCGAGTCGCTCGTAGACAGCCGGACGGCACGTCCTCAGCACGAGCGCCTGCACCAAGCCGGCTACGGCCGAGAGGGCGACGAACCCGCCGATCACCCAAGCGCCCTCGGTGGTTCCGACGAGGAGCGGGAAGTTGGCGACCACCAGGTAGACCACGCAGGTCAGGCCGAGGAAGGCCAGGGCCGGGGCCACGACCGTGCGCCACACCGACCACTGCCCGTCCTGCTCATCGACTTGCCGGAAAAAGCCGATCACCGCGAGGCTGGTGGCCGCCATGAGCAGGACGATGCCGAGGGTGGCGGCGCCGGAGAACCAGGCGTAGACGTTCGCGATCGGGTCCAGGCCGAGCGCGACGACGACGAGCGTGGTGACGCACGCGACCGCCGAGACGACGCCCGACGACGCAGACGGCGCCCGGTGCCGGGAATGAACGACGCTCAGCCGCGCCGGAAGGGCACCGGCCCGGGACAGCGCGAACTGGTAGCGCGTCACAACGTTGTGAAAGGCAAGCGCGCACGCGAACTGGCTGGTGATCATGAGCATTTGCATCACGTCGAACCAGACGGGTCCGACGTAGCTCCGCGCCAGCGCCATGACCACGCCCTCGGGGTCGGCCTTCGCGGCGCCGGTCACCGCGTCGACGCCGACACCCACCACGACCGCCCACACGGTGAACGAGTAGAAGATCCCGACGACCAGGATCGCGACGTACGTCGCTCGCGGAACGGTGACGTCAGGGTCCTTGGCCTCGTCCCGGAACACGGCCGTCGCCTCGAAACCGATGAACCCGAAGAAGGCGAACATCATGCCGAGGCCCGGGGAGCCTTCCCCCAGGATCGAAGGCAACAGGGGCTTGGCCGTCAGGCCATGGGCGCCACCGTGGCCCACGATGCGGAGGTCCATGACCAGGAGCAGGAGGGATTCCAGCACCAGCACCACACCGAGCACCCTGGCGCTCAGTTCGATGTCCCGATAGCCGAGGAAAGCGATGATCCCCAGCGAGACGAACGCCCACAACCACCACGGGGAGCTGATGCCGGCGTACCGCTCGACGACATTGCTCGTCGCGACGCCGACGTAGGCGTTCACTCCGACGAGGATCAGCGTGTAGGAGAAGAGCGCCAGGGTCGCCGCCGAGAGACCGGGTATCCGGCCCAGGCCGGCCTGGACGTAGGCGTAGAAGGCACCCGCGTTGCGCACCCGTCCCGCCATCAGCGTGAAGCCGACCGCGAAGATCAGCAGCATCACGGTGGTCAGCGCGAAGAACAGGGGCATTCCCGGGCTGCCGCTCACGGCGAAGGCGACCGGCACCCCACCGGCCACCAGCCCGAGCGGCGCCGCCGCGGCGACGACCATGAACACGATCTGCGGTACGCCGAGCCCGCGGTGCAGCGGGTTGCCCGGGCCTGCTTCCCTGCCGGGTGCTTCGAAGTGCCCTGTCTCGGAGAGGTCGGCCATGGCGACCACCTTTCAGCTCACGGGCCGGTGCCGGCTCGTCGTGGTGGGGTGATGGGAAGGTGCGGGGGTACGGCCACACGGGGCGAACCGGCGCGACTGCCCCGCGGCAGGGCGACGCGGTCCGGGTTCTGCTTCTCCGGCCAGGTAAGCGGCGTCCATCCGGTGATCGACCCGGAGAGAGCCTGCCGATGAGGTGGCCGCAGGCGACGGCTACCGGAGAGAGCCGCGACCTTCTGGGACGGAGCCCGGTCGCGTCCCGGAGCGAGGCACGCACTGCCGCAGGTGTTTAGTACTGGTAAACGCCGCAAACGACTATCACGCCGGTGAAGTCACCGCAAGGGATGCGGCGAGGTCGGCCATGTCAGACAGATCCGCGGGTTCCCGGCTTCTTCGAGAGCCGCCGAGACCTCGGCCGAGGTCGTACCGGGCTGCCGCCAACGCCTGAGGGCGGTGCTGCCGGACCGGCTTGTGCATCGTGCACCGAGCCCCGGGCCCAGCCGGTGCACGCTGTCGTTCCGCCCGTGGCCGCGGCTGGCGACAGTGAGATCACCACCCCGGGAACAGCGAGGAAACACCATGACAACTGAGGTGCTTGACGCCGTCGAGGAGTTCGACGTCATCATCATCGGAGCGGGGATCTCCGGAATCGGTGCGGCCAGCTACTTCCGCCGGGAGCTCCCCGGCAAGTCCCTGCTCGTGCTCGAGGGCCGCGACAACATCGGGGGCACGTGGGATCTCTTCCGCTACCCGGGCATCCGCTCGGACTCGGACCTCCACACGTTCGGCTACGAGTTCAAGCCGTGGCGTCATGAAGCCGCGATCGCCGACGCGCCGCTGATCCGGGACTACCTCCGGGAGACGGTCGAGGAGAACCACCTGGAGCCCCTCATCAGGCTGCGCCACCGGGTCGTCGGGGCCGAATGGTCCTCGCACGAGGCGCGGTGGACCCTCACCGTCGAGGCAGCCGACCCCGCCGGCGGCACCGTGACCAAGACGATCCGTGCCGGATGGGTGTTCGCCGCCACCGGCTACTACCGGTACGACGAGGGGTTCTCCCCCCAGTTCCCGGGGCGCGACGACTTCGAAGGCACGATCGTCCATCCGCAGCACTGGCCCGAGACGCTCGACTACAGCGGCATGAAGGTCGTCGTCATCGGCAGCGGCGCGACGGCGATCACGCTGGTGCCGGCCATGGCCACCGGGCCCGGCGCCGCCCGGCACGTGACGATGCTGCAGCGGACCCCGACGTACGTCCTGGCGATGCCTCGCGTCGACAAGGTAGCCCTGGCGCTCACGAAGGTGCTCGGGGAGGAGCGCGGGTACGCCGTGACGCGGTTCAAGAACATCTGGCTCGACCGCGCCGTCGTCAAGGGACTGCGGACGTTCCCGAAGGCCGGGCGCCGGTTGATCCGGCGCGAGAACATCAAGCGGCTGCCGAAGGGGTTCGACGTCGACAAGCACTTCAATCCGCCGTACGACCCGTGGGACCAGCGGCTGTGTCTGGCGCCGGACGGCGACTTCTTCGACGCGATCAAGCAGGGCTCCGCGACCGTCGTCACCGACACGATCGCGCGGTTCAGCAAACGCGGAATCGTGCTGAGCTCGGGCGAGGAGCTGGAAGCGGACGTCATCGTCACCGCGACGGGGCTGAACCTGCAGCTCTTCGGCGGCATGCCCATCGTGGTCGACGGGCGTCAGGTCGACATCGCGGACGCGCTCTGTTACCGCGGAATGCTGCTGAGCGGGATTCCGAACTGGGCGATGGCGATCGGCTACACCACCTCGTCCTGGACGCTCAAGGTGAGCCTGATGTGCCGTTACTTCATCGACTTGGTCCGGCACATGGACGACCGCGGATACGACACGGTCGTTCCGGTCGCACCGGCGGGGACGGAGCGCAGGCCCGTCATGGACCTCCAGGCCGGCTACGCCAAGCGCGGCGAGAAGCGCATGCCCAAGCAGGGCCCCGAAAAGCCCTGGCGGATGGCGATGTCCTACCCCGAGGACGCCAAGGCCCTGCGCGGCCCGGTGGCCGACGAGCACCTCGAGTTCGGCTCCCGTCGGGCGCCCGCGACGCAGTCGCTCGGTGGGAGGCGAGCCACCCATGTCTGAGACGAGCGGCGCGGAGAGCACCGACCGGTACGCGGCCCTGCCTTCCGGGATGAGGATCTGCTTCCGGGACGTCGGCGACAAGGCCGACCCCACCATCCTCCTCATCGCCGGTATGGGCGAGGACCTCACCTTCTGGACCGACGCGTTTTTCGGCTCGCTCGTCGCCCGCGGTTTCCGGGTCGTCGCGATCGACAACCGTGACGTCGGCCAGTCGACGTTCGTCGCCGCACCCCCTCCGGCGCTGTGGCGTCAGCTCGCCGGGCGCCCGCGCAGCGACGCGTACGCGCTCGCCGACATGGCCGAGGACGCCGTGGGCGTACTCGACTGCCTCGGGATCTCGCGAGCGCACGTGGTGGGGCGGTCGATGGGCGGGATGATCGCGCAGACGATCGCGGCCACGGCCCCCGAGCGCGTTCTGTCGCTGACCTCCATCTACTCGACCACCGGGTCGAAGAAAGTGGGCCAGCCCGCGCTGTCGACGATCCGGCTCCTCGCCGCCCCGCCGGCGAGGACCAGAACCGCGGCGGTGCGGGCCCACCTGCGGCTCACCCGGCACATCGCGGGGACGGGATACCCCATCGACGACGCGGCCGAGGCGGCCATCGCGGCCCGCGGCTGGGACCGCAGCGCCGGTGACCCGGCGGCCGGCGTGGCGCGCCAGGTCCAGGCGATCCAGCGCTCCGGAGACCGGACGGCCCAGTTGAGCGCCATCACGGCACCGACGCTGGTCATCAACGGCGACCGGGACCTGCTGGTCCACCCGAGCGGCGGCGCAGCGACGGTGAGGGCGATCCGCTCGGCCCAGCACGTGGTCATTCCCGGCATGGGCCACCACATCCCCGAGGCCCTCGTCGGGCCCGTCACCCAGTACATCTCCCAGCACGCGGACCGCGTGGGCGAAGGAGGAAACCATGTCCGGATCTCGTAAGCCCGGCTCCGCGGACACCTCGGTCGACGTCGTGGTCGTCGGTGCCGGCTTCGCCGGCCTGAGCGCTGCCGAGCGACTGGCGAGTATGGGGCAGTCCGTCCTGGTCGTGGAAGGCCGCGACCGGGTCGGAGGCCGCTCCCTGTCCGGCGAGGTGGCAGGCGTGAAGGTCGACCTCGGAGCGACGTGGGTGGCACGGCGCCACACTGCCATCCGGGACCTTGCCGGCCGGGTGGGGTGTACCACGACCGGCCAGTTCGACCAGGGCCGCAACGTGCTCTGGATGGCAGGCCGGCGCCGCACCTACAGCGGCACCATCCCCAAGATCTCCCCCGCGGCCCTGGTGGACATGGCCCGCATGCAGCTGGCCGTGAACAAGCTCGTCTCGACCATCGACGTGGACGCCGCGTGGGAGTCGCCCGAGGCGAGCCGGCTCGACGCCATCTCGTTCGGCGAGTGGCTCGACCGGAAGAACGCGCTGCCCAGCACCCGCGCGCTGATGACCGTCATCAGCAAGGTGCAGTGGGGCTGCACCCCGGGAGATGTTTCCCTGCTGCACGCATTGCGCTACATCCGTGCGGCGGGCGGAATCGATCACATGCTGGACGTCGAAGGCGGCCAGCAGCAGGACCGGTTCGTCGAGACCACCCAGGAGATCGCCAAGCGGGTGGCGGAGCGCCTCGGCGACCGCGTGCGTCTGGCGACTCCGGTGCGCCGTGTCGTGCAGGACGACCACGGCGTCACCGTCCACACCGATTCCGGCGAGATCCGCGCCGGGTACGCGATCGTCACGGCCGCGCCGGCGCACCGCGCCGCCATCGAGTTCTCGCCCGCTCTGCCCGAGCAGGCCGAAGGCCTCACGCGCACCTGGCGCATGGGCGTGCTGAGCAAGGCCTTCGTGGCGTACGACGTGCCGTTCTGGCGGGCCGGCGGACTCTCCGGTGAGGCAGTGACCGACACCGGAACCGTGTTCATCACCTTCGACGTGTCACCCGCCCCCCGCGGACCGGGCGTGCTGATGGCCTTCTGCGATCCGCGCGTCTTCGACGGCTTCAGCCCCGAGACCCGACGCGAGCGGGTCATCCAGCAGCTCGTCGACCTCTACGGTCCGCAGGCCCGCAACCCCATCGACTACGTGGACCACTGCTGGGGATCGGAGCCGTTCGCCCCGGGTGGCCCCAACCCTGCCGTCGCTCCCTATGCGACCACGAGCTACGGCAAGGCGCTGACCGAGCCCCACGGGCGCATCCACTGGGCCGGTACCGAAACCGCCGGCGAATGGGCCGGCACCATCAACGGCGCGGTTCTGACGGGCCAGCGTGCCGCCGAGCGCGTCGCCGCCCTCCTGTCCCGCGACGTGCGAGAGGGGGCGCTGCGATGAAGGAAGCGCTGTTCCTGCTGGCCGACCTGTGGATGATCTTCGCCGGCTACTTCTACGGCTGGAGGTTCATCCGCCGGTACGGCAACTACCTCCTCGGTCTCGAGTGGATGGTCGTCGCGACGTCGGGCAGCAACTTCCTGCTCTGGTCGCTGCTCGGAGCCGACAGCGGCAGCGTCCTGTACGACGTGGCGTACTTCTTCGACGCGTTCTCCAGGTCGGTCGGCATCACGCTCATCCTGATCATGGGCTTGATGAAGGTCACCCATCGCTACAAGCCGAGCCTCGGCGTCGATGTCGGCGTGTTCGCCGTCGCGACCGCGGCCGGCCTGTTCCTGCGGCACTTCCACGGCGCGGATCTCCACGCCGACCGCGCCGCGTTCTCGGTCGCCGTGTTCTACGTCGTCGTCAATCTCCTCACGGCGGTCTTCCTCGGGTACTTCGTCAAGCGGCTCTGGGACGCGGGCGCAAGGTGGCAGGCGATCTGGACGGGGCTGGTCACGGCCGCCGGGACCACCATCGCGATCACCTACGACTTCTTCCCCCTGTCCTTCGACGACGCGAACCGCACCATCTTCTACACCGCCGCGCTCGCGACGTGGGGCACCCAGGGATTCGTCTACTTCCGTGCCTACCGCGCGCTGCACGACCACAACGCGGCCTTGGACGCGAACCCGGCCCGCGCGACCGAAACCCTCGCATGAACCCCGAGAACGAACAAGGAGTCAGCATGGCGAACAGGCACGCGTACGCGGTGGTGGACCCCGCCAGCGGCAAGCTGGTCAAGGAGTACCCCACCGCGACGGACGAGGCCGTCGAGGGGGCGGTCGACGCGGCAGCCAAGGCCTACGCGCAGTGGTCGAGGCAGACCTCCGTGGAACAGCGCGCCCAGCTGCTGAACGCCGTCGCCGCCCTCCACGACGAGCGCAGCGCGCAGCTCGCCGAGATCATCCACCGGGAGATGGGCAAGCCGGTGGACGAGGCCGTCGCGGAGGTCGAGTTCAGCGCCTCGATCTACCGGTACTACGCCGAGAACGCGGAGAAGTTCCTCACCGACGAACCGATCGAGCTCCTCGAGGGAGAGGGCACCGCTTTCGTCCGTCGCCAGCCGATCGGCGTGCTGCTGGGGATCATGCCCTGGAACTACCCGTACTACCAGGTGGCCCGTTTTGCCGCGCCCAACCTCGCGCTGGGCAACACCATCGTGCTCAAGCACGCGTCGCAGTGCCCGGAGTCGTCCGAGGCACTCCAGCAGCTGTTCACGGACGCGGGCTTCCCCCAGGGCTGTTACGTCAACGTCCACGCCACCGGCGAGCAGATCGCTCGCGCCATCGCGGACCCCAGGGTGCAGGGCGTCTCCTTCACCGGTTCGGAGCGGGCCGGCGCGGAGGTTGCCGAGAAGGCCGGGCGCAGCCTCAAGAAGGTGGTGCTCGAACTGGGCGGCTCCGACCCCTTCATCGTGCTGTCGACCCACGACCTCGACGCCACGGTCCAGGCGGCGGTCGAGGCGCGGTTCGAGAACGCCGGGCAGGCGTGCAACGCCGGGAAGCGCTTCATCGTCGCCGAGGACGTCTACGACGCCTTCGTCGACAAGTTCACCGAGAAGGTGCTCGCCCTGACCGACGGGCTGGCGCCGCTCTCCTCGGTCGCCGCCGCCGAGTACGTCGAGGACCAGGTCGAGCGAGCCGTCGCTGACGGGGCGACCTTCGTCTCCGCTCGACAGCGCGAAGGGGCGTACTTCCCGCCCGGCGTTCTGACGGGCGTCTCGCCGACCTCGCCGTCGGCCGCCGAGGAGCTCTTCGGCCCCGTCGCGACCGTCTACCGCGTCGGATCCGAGGACGAGGCCGTCGAGCTGGCGAACGGGACCCCGTACGGGCTGGGCTCCTACGTGTTCACGACGGACGCCGAGCAGGCGCTGCGCGTCGCCGACAGGATCGACGCCGGCATGGTCTTCGTCAACGGCGTCGGCCTCGAAGGCGCGGAACTTCCTTTCGGTGGGGTCAAGCGGTCCGGTTTCGGCCGCGAACTGGGCCGGGGCGGGATCGACGAGTTCGCCAACAAGAAGCTCATCCGCACCGCCCGGACCTGATCGCCGCACCGCACAGAAGGAAACCTGCCATGACCATCGAATTCGACGCCGCTGTCTTCAGGACGCCGAACGAACCGTTGACCATTGAAAAAGTGACTCTCCCCTCGACGCCTCCGCCCGGCGAGGTGCTCGTGCAGCTCAAAGCGAGCGGGGTGTGCCACAGCGACCTTCACGTGCTCGCGGGCGAATGGGAAGTTCCTGCGCCGATGATCCTCGGCCATGAAGGGTCCGGGATCGTCGAGAGCGTCGGCGAAGGTGTCACGACGCTGAAGAAGGGCGATCACGTCGTGCTGTCCTGGACGCCCTCATGTCGCCGCTGCCAGTACTGCATCAGTGGCCGGCCGGTCCTGTGTGACATGGTCAGCCGGCACTCGGCGAACCACCTGTCGTTCGACGGCCGGACCCGGGTCACGTCCGCGGAGCAGGGCGACGTGTACAGCTTCGCGGGCCTCGGAACGTTCGGCCAGTACACCCTCGTGCCCGAATCGGCCGCGATCGCCATCCGGGACGACGCCCCGTTCCCGCAGTCGGCTCTGGTCGGATGCGCCGTCACGACCGGCGTCGGCGCGGCCGTCAACACCGCCAAGGTGCGTCCGAGCGACACCGTGCTGGTCCTCGGTTGCGGCGGCGTCGGCCTGAACGCGATCCAGGGCGCCCGGCTCGCCGGCGCGCGGAAGATCATCGCCGCGGACATCTCCGACGAGAAGCTCGAGCAGGCACGCGTCTTCGGTGCGACCGACCTGATCAACAACGCCCGCGAGGACTTCGCCGACAGGGTGCGCCAGCTCACCGACAGACGCGGTGTGGAGATCGCCATCGAGGCCATCGGGCTGCCGCGCACCATCGAATCGGCCTACGAGGTCCTGGCACGAGGCGGCACGGCGGTGGTCGCCGGGCAGGTGGCGGACGGCGTGAGGATCTCCATCGACCCCTTCGTCATGTCCGATCAGGAGCTTTCGCTGATCGGCTCGAACTACGGCTCCAGCAAGCCGGATTCTGACTTCCCCATGCTGATCGACCACTACATGAACCACCGCATCGATCTCGACTCCCTCGTGACGCGTGTGATCGATCTGAAGGACATCAACGAGGCGTTCGACCAGATGAAGCGCGGCATCGGCATCCGCTCGGTGATCACGTACTGAAAGGCAGGGGGCAATCCCATGGCCCTGGCATCATCACGCTCGGCCTTCGAGCGAGCCCGCCGCAGCATCGGCGGGGGTGTGGGGTCGGGCCTTCGCGCCGCGATGCCTCCCCATCCGCTCTTCGTGCAAGAGGCACGGGGCGCGCACGTCTGGGACCTGGACGGCGACCGGTACATCGACTACGTGATGGCCTGGGGCCCGCTCGTCCTCGGCCACGGTGACCCGCGGGTGGTGTCCGCGGTGTCCGAGGTCGCGAAGAAGATGCAGGTCGTCGGCACCGGCCACCGACTCGAATATCTCGCGGCGGAAGCGGTCCTCGAGGCCGTGCCGCACGGCGAGCGACTGCTGTGGAGCAACACGGGGACCGAAGCGGTGCAGGTCGCGCTGCGCCTCGCGCGAGCCGCCACCGGGCGGCGCCGCGTCCTCAAGTTCGCCAAGAGCTACCACGGCTGGCACGACACCGTGTACGCCGGGATGTCCGAGGACGACTGCGATCGCCCCGCGGCTCCCGGCGGAGCTGGGCAGTCGACCAGCGTGCTTGACGACCTGGTCGTAGCGCGCTTCAACGACGTGCACCTGGCCGAGCGCCTGCTGAGCGAGTCCGTCGAGCGCGACATCGCGGCCGTGCTCGTCGACCCGGTGATGAGCAACGCCGGCGTCGAAGCACCCACACCGCAGTTCCTGTCCACGCTGCGGACCCTCTGCGACCGACACGGCGTCGCCCTCGTCTTCGACGAGGTGATCGCCGGGTTCCGGGTCGCACGGGGCGGGGCGGCCGAGAAGTACGGCGTGCTCCCCGATCTGTCCGTCTTCGGGAAGGCGATGGCCGGCGGTTTCACCCAGAGCGCCGTCGTCGGCCGAGCAGAGCTGGTCGATCAGGTGACGGCCGGCGTCGTTCATGCCGGAACCTTCAACGCCAACCCGATCGCACTGGCGGCCGTCGAGGCGACGATGCGCGTCCTGGCCGATCCCGCGGTCTACGAACTGCTCGAGCGGACCTCGTCCGAGTTCGAGGCCCTCGTCGGTGGCTTGCTCGGCGCGTCTCCCGACTTCGGTCGTTTCAACAGGATCGGCTCGCTCCTCCAGTACGTTCCCACCGGCGGGGCCACCGGGCTCCACGGAACCGGCGGGATCTGGACCGAGATCCTCGAAGGGATGCTGCGTCAGGGCTTCCTGTTCATGCCGTCCGGCAAGATCTTCCTCAGTACGGCGCACACCACCGCCGACATGGAGGCGACGGCCGAGGCCCTCGACCGGCTCCTGCGGAAGTTGTGACGTCCGCATCGAGCCATCTGTAACGCCCCACCCGCCCCGGGCCAGGCCGTATGTCCCGTTCCCCGCGGTCTGGCCCGGTCCACTTTCCCGGAAGACACCATGCTGAACCTCTCGGTCCTGCTCGAGGACTCCGCCCGCACGCACCCGAACCGGGACGCAGTGGTCCTCGGCCCGACGCGTCTCACCTAAGCCCAGGTCGAGGCCGCCGCGAACCGGATCGCCAACCTCCTGGTCGACCGCGGCATCTGGCCCGGCGACAAGGTCGCGCTCAGTTGTCCGAACGTGCCCTGGTTCCCGATCGTCCACTACGGGATCCTCAAGGCCGGCGCCGTCGTCGTACCGCTCAACATCCTGCTCAAGGGCCGGGAGGTCGCCTACCACCTCGCCGACTCGGAGGCGAAGGCGTACTTCTGCTTCGAGGGCGACGCGGGTCTGCCGATGGGTGCGGAGGGACACGCCGGGTTCAGCGAGACCCCGGGCTGCGAGCACTTCTTCCTCATCACCGCCGATCCCGCGGCGGAAAGCCCGATCGAGGGCGTCGAGACCATGGGCGCCGCGCTGCGGGGCACGGCGACGACGTTCGACAGCGTCGGGACCTCGGGGGACGACCCGGCCGTGCTCCTCTACACGAGTGGGACGACAGGACAGGCGAAGGGCGCCGTACTCACCCACGCCAACCTGGTCCTCAACGCCCTCGCGTGCAACCGGCTGTTGGAGAACCGGCCGGCCCTGGACACCCATCTGGTCGTACTGCCGCTGTTCCACTCCTTCGGCGCGACCGTGCAGATGAACGCCGGTTTCTCGACGGCGAGCACACTGGTGCTGCTGCCGCGGTTCGACGCCCGGCAGGCGGTGTCCCTGATGCAGCAGGAGGACATCACCTTCTTCGCGGGCGTCCCCACCATGTGGTGGGGCCTGTTGCAGGCGCTCAGCGACGACGTCGACGTCGAGAGGATCGCGAGGAACCTGCGCGTCGGCGTCTCCGGCGGTGCCTCGCTCCCCGCGGAGCTCATCAGACAGGTCAGGGAGAGGCTGGGCGTCCAGGTCCTGGAGGGTTACGGCCTCTCCGAGACCTCGCCGGTGGTGACCTTCAGCGATCCGGCGCAGGAACCGCGGCCCGGGTCGATCGGCGTGCCGATCTGGGGTGTCGAGGTCAAGCTCGTCAAGCCGGACTGGTCGGAGGTCGAGGACGACGGTACCGGCAGCGCCGTCGGGGAGATCGCGGTCAAGGGCCACAACGTGATGAAGGGCTACCACGGCCGCCCCGAGGACACCTCCGACGCGGTCAGGGACGGCTGGTTCCGCACCGGCGACCTGGCCCGCAGGGACAAGGACGGCTTCTACTACATCGTCGACCGGGCGAAGGACCTGATCATCCGCGGTGGTTTCAACGTCTACCCGCGCGAGATCGAGGAGGTCCTGATGACGCACCCCGCGATCAGCCTGGCCGCGGTCGTCGGCGTGCCGCACGAGAGCCACGGCGAGGAGATCAAGGCGTTCGTCATCCTCGACCGCGGCGCCGAGGTCCGCCCCGACGAGCTGATCGCCTGGGGCAAGGAGCAAATGGCCGGCTACAAGTACCCGCGCATCGTGGAGATCGTCAAGACGCTGCCGATGACGTCCACCGGAAAGATCCTCAAGCGCGAACTCACGTGACCGGAAAGACAAGCGCATTCGTACGGTGGGGAGGACGGCAGATGACAGTGGATGAGGGTCGGCGAAGGGACGCGTTCCTCGACGGGTTCGGCAAGGGGACGGATGCGGCCCCCGACTCGCTCGCGGCCGCCTGGAAGGCGCGCGTGGCGAAGAACCCGAACGGCACGGCGCTCCGTTACTTCGACGGTGCCCTGTCCGCGCGGGAGGTGGACGCGGCATCCGACGCCCTGGCCGCCGCGTTCGAGGCCCGCGGGACCGGACGGGGCGATCGCGTCGGCGTGTACCTGCAGAACGTTCCGCAGTACGCGCTGGTGCTGCTGGCCCTGTGGAAGCTGGGGGCCACGGCGCTGGGACTCAATCCGATGTACCGGCGCCAGGAGCTCCGCCGGATCATCGACGACTCCGGGGCGGTCGGGGTCGTCTGCGCGGACGCGGACGTGCACGAGACGCTCGGCACGCTCGCGGGGAGCACGGTCCGATGGCTGGTCAGCACGTCGGCGCTGGACTACCAGTCGAGGAACGACGCACGGGCCTTCGCGACGACGGAACGCCACGCCCCGGCGCCGGACGGCGACCTGGTGGCGCTGATCGACGAGTTCGAGGGCCGCGCTCCCTCGCCCGTGGAGCTGACCCGCGACGACGTCGCGTTCCTGACGTACACGTCGGGAACGACGGGGCCGCCGAAGGGCGCCATGAACACCCACGGCAACGTCCTGAGCGTGGTGACGACCTGTGCGTCGTGGATGGACGTGAGCGACGGGGACGTCGTGCTCGCAGTGGCCCCGCTGTTCCACATCACCGGCGCGGTGGTCAATGCGACGATCTCCCTGCTCACCGACACCACGCTCGTCCTGACGGGCCGGTTCCACCCCGAGGTCGCCCTGGAGGCCTTCGCCGAGCACGGGGTGACCTACACGATCGGCTCCATCACGGCGTACAACGCGATCTACGAACTTCCGCAGGCGGGACCGGAGCACTTCGCGTCGGTGAAGGCCCTGTACTCCGGGGGCGCGCCGATCCCGCCGGCGACCGTCGAGCGGTTCCGGGAGCGGTTCGGCGTCTACCTCCACAACGGCTACGGGATGACGGAGACGACGTCCGCCGTCATCGCCGTGCCTCCGGGGAGCAGGGCCCCCGTCCATCTGCCGAGCGGGACGCTGTCCGTCGGCAAGCCGCTGCCGCACCTCACGGCACGCGTCGTGGACCTGCACGGCGACCCGGTGCCCAGTGGGGAGCAGGGCGAACTCGAACTGAGCGGGCCGCAGGTGGTGCCCGGGTACTGGGGCAAGCCCGAGGCCACTCGGCACACGATGCCGGAGGGCCGGCTCCGTACCGGTGACGTCGCCGTCATTGACGAGGAGGGCTGGGTCTACCTGGTGGACCGGCTCAAGGACCAGATCAACGTGTCCGGGTACAAGGTCTGGCCGCGCGAGGTCGAGGACGCGCTGTACGAGCACCCGTCGGTCCTCGAGGCCGCGGTTGTCGGGCAGCCGGACGAGTACCGCGGAGAAACCGTCGTCGCCTACGTCTCGCTCAAGGCGGGTCTGAACGCGACGGCGGAGGAGCTGATCGCCTTCTCCCGCGACCGGCTGGCCGCCTACAAGTGTCCCCGCACGATCCACTTCATCGCCGACCTGCCCAAGACCCAGAGCGGCAAGATCCGGCGCGCCGAGCTCCGCGGCCTCGACGGCACCGGGCCGGCATCGCCCCTGAAGGACTGACCCATGAACGAGAACCACACCGACCGCGGCCGTTTCTCGGGCCGCACCGCCATCGTGACGGGAGCGAGCCGGGGCATCGGTCTCGCCATCGCCGAACGGCTCGTCGCCGAAGGGGCGCGCGTGTGCCTGACCGCGCGCAAGGCCGGGCCGCTCGAAGAGGCCGCCGCCGCCCTCCCCCGGGGCAGCGTCATCACCGTCGCCGGTAAGGCGGACGACCCCGAGCACCGCCGCGAGGTCTTCGACACCGTCGCCCGCGAGTTCGGCGGACTGGACGTCCTCGTGAACAACGCGGGCATCAACCCGGCGTACGGCCCCGTCGTCGGCTTGGACCTCGACGTCGCCCGCAAGGTCCTCGAGGTCAACGTCCTCGCCACCCTCGCCTGGGTGCAGGACGCGGTCGCCTGCCCGAAGCTCGGCTTCACCGACCGCCGCGGCACCGTCGTGAACCTCTCCTCGGTGACCGGCGACACCCCCGCGCCCGGCATCGGCCTGTACGGCGTGAGCAAGGCGGCGGTGTCCCATCTGACCAGGACCCTGGCCGTCGAGCTCGGCCCGGAGATCCGTGTCAACGCCGTGGCACCCGCGGTGGTGAAGACCCGGTTCGCCGAGGCCCTGTACGAGGGCAAGGAGGCCGAGGTGGCCGCGGAGTACCCCATGAGGCGCCTCGGCGTCCCGTCGGACATCGCCTCCGCCGTGGCCTACCTGGCCTCGGGGGACTCCTCCTGGGTCACCGGTCACATCCTCACCGTCGACGGCGGGCTCACCGTCGCCGGCGGCACCGCGTAAACCGCGCTCACCCGACAAAGGACAGCCATGACTTTCCCTCATCCTCCGCCCGAGGTCGCCGAACTGCGCGACCGCACGCGCCGGTTCATACGCGAGGTCGTCATCGACGCCGAACCCGCACCGGGCGGACGTCTCGACCAGGCCACCCGTGACCGGCTGCAGGCGGCGGCGAAGGAGGCCGGCGTCTTCGCGCCGCTCGTGCCGAAGGAGTACGGCGGACAAGGGGTACCCATCGAGCACTGGTCCCCGATCCTGCAGGAGGCCGGCTACTCGCCGATCGGCCCCAGCGCGCTCAACTGCATGGCCCCCGACGAGGGAAACATGCACATGCTCCACCTGATCGCCACTGAGGAACAGAAGAAGCGGTACCTCGCACCCCTGGCCGCGGGCGAGATCCGGTCCTGCTTCGGCATGACCGAGCCCCACCCCGGAGCGGGCTCCGACCCGGCGGCGCTGCGGACCACGGCCGTCCGTGCCGACGACGGCTGGATCATCGACGGCCACAAGCGGTTCACCAGCGGCGCCGGCGGCGCCGGATTCTGCATCGTGATGGCACGCACCCCGGCCGTCGACGGCTCCCCCGAGGGAGCCACCATGTTCCTCGTCGACATGACGAACCCCGGCATCCGGGTCGGCGAGGCGATCCACACCGTCGACCGCTCCATCGACGGCGGCCACCCCCACCTGTACCTCGAGAACTGCTTCGTCCCCGACGAGGCAGTGCTCGGCGAGGTCGGCCTCGGCTTCCGCTACGCCCAGGTACGGCTCGGGCCGGCGCGTCTCACCCACTGCATGCGGTGGCTGGGGCTGGCGCGTCGGGCGCAGGACATCGCGCTGGACCGGGCCGCAAGGAGAGAGCTGTTCGGCGGCACGATCGATTCCCTCGGCCTGGCCCAGCACCTGATCGCCGAGTCGGTCATCGACGTCGAGACGTCCGACGCGATCATCACCAAGACCGCGGCGCTGCTGAACAGCGACCCCAAGGCGGGGTCCGCGATGTCCTCGATCGCGAAGGTGCACTGCTCGGAGGCGATCTTCCGGGTGATCGACCGTGCCATCCAGATCTGCGGCGGGGACGGGGTCTCCGACGGGCTCCCGCTGGCGCAGTACCTCAACGAGGTCCGCTCGTTCCGCATCTACGACGGTTCCAACGAGACCCACAGGTGGGCCGTCGCCCGCCGGGCCTCGACCGGCCGCGCCGCCGCGGTCCGCGCCGGTGAGCCGTACCGGGGCGACGCCGTCGTCGGCCGGGACGGGGGCGCGTGATGCACACCGTTCCCGACGGGGTGGAAGTCGTCGCCGACCGGGAGTGCGCCCGCCGCCTCGACAGCCCTCCGCTCCTGGTCCTCGACGCGGTCGCCGGCTTCCTCGACGCACACGGCATCGGCAGCGGCCCGCTCGCGTGGCAGCGCATCGGCGACGGCCATTCCAACGTGACCTACCTGATCGAGCGCGGCGGCGAGTCCGTCGTCCTGCGCCGTGGCCCGCGGCCGCCGCTGCCGAAGTCGACGCACGACATGGTGCGCGAGGCCCGCATCCAGAAGATCCTCGGCGGGCACGGGGTGCCCGTGCCGGAGATCCTCGCGGTCTGCGAGGACGAGTCGCTGCTGGGCGTGCCGTTCTACCTCATGTCCCGGCTCGACGGGACGGTCGTCACCGACACGATCCCGGCCCACCTCTCCCCCATCGAACAGCGCCGGGCCACCAGCGAGGAGGTCGTCGACACGCTCGTCGCCCTGCACGGCATCGACGTGACCGAAGGGGAACTCGCCACCCTCGGCTCGCCCCAGGGATACCTCGGTCGCCAGGTCGACCGGTTCCGCGGGCTGTGGGAGGTCAACACCACCCGCAACCTGCCCGCGGTGGAGTCGATCGCGGACTGGCTCGCCCGCAACCTGCCGAGGAGCCAGGCCGCCTCGGTGGTGCACGGTGACTACCGCATGGGCAACCTCATGTTCGCGCCCCAGGCGCCGGCCAGGGTCCTCGCGATCCTGGACTGGGAGATGGCCACGCTCGGTGACCCGCTCGCGGACCTGGGGTACCTCACCGCCACCTGGTCCGAGGCCGGCAACCCTGCCACCCCGCTCGAACTCACCCGGGTGACCCGGTCACCCGGCTACCTCACCCAGCGCCGGCTGGCAGAGCGCTACCAGTCCCGCACGGGCCTCGACCTGACCCCGCTGCCCTGGTACCAGACCCTCGCCCTGTGGAAGGCGGCGATCTTCTGCGAGGCCATCTACACCCGCTGGCAGCGCGGTGAGCGTCCGAACGACACGGTCTTCGGACCGTCGCTCGAAACGGGTGTCCCCCGGCTCCTGGAGCGGGCCGGGCGGTACGCCAGCTTGACGGCGACCAGCCGCCGCTGACACCCGACGCGTCCCGGTACGGGGCGCTTCAGCAACCTCGCCGTGGTGGCTGCGTCGATCCCGGAGATCCCCGCTCCGATGATCACCACATCGAACTCCTCGACGGCGTCCAACACTCAGCCGTCATGGCGTTGTCTCGCTGCTCGAGTTGGGCGTGACCGGCTTGTGCACCGTGCACCGTACCCATGGGGAAGCGGGTGCTCAGTGTCGTTTCCACTGCGGCCGTGGCTGGCGACAGTGAGGTACGAGGTAACCGCCACAGGCGAAGTTTCGTATTGCTAAACACCGTGTCGTGGGCGTGCCGACTTGGGCGCCCAGGGGAGTGCCCTTGAGTAATCAGACTGTCATTGTGGGTCTCGGTGCCACTGGTCGGGCCATCGCTTCTTCCTTGCTGCAACGCGCGGACGTGGAGATCGTCGGAGCAGTGGACCAGGACCCCCGCGTGGCTGGTCAAGACCTCGGAGTGCTACTTGATGGCCCCGCGATCGGCATCCTCGTCGTGAGCGACCTGGACGGCCTGCCCGCCGCCGACCTCGCGATCGTGGCGACCACCTCGGATCTGAACCAGGTCGCCGGCACCCTGCTGCCGCTGCTGGAGCGTTCGTACAACGTCCTGAGCATCTGCGAAGAGCTCGCCTATCCCTGGCAGAGCCATCCCGACCTGGCCCGGCGGCTCGACGAGACGGCCAGGGCGAAGGGCGTGACCGCCCTGGGCAGCGGGGCGAACCCGGGCACCTTGATGGACACCCTTCCCCTCCTGCTGACCGCACTGACCCAGCGCGTGGAGAACGTGCGCATCCGCCGACGGACGAACATGTCGCGTTACGGCGCGATCCTGTCGAAGTTCGGCCTCGGTCTGACCGCGGAGGAGTTCGAGAAGGCTCGCAGCCGGGGCGAGGTCGTCGGCCACTACGGCTTCGAGCAGGCCCTCGGAGCGCTCGCGGCGGGGCTCGGGTGGGATCTCGACTCGGTGGACGTGGGCGAGGTCGAACCCGCCGTCGTGACGACCTCGCCGCGCGTCGGGCGGCACAGGCGCATCGAGCCGGGTCAGATCTCGGCCGTCACCCATGCCGCCCGCGGCGTGCTCAAGGGCGAGACGGTGATCGACCTGGAGATCACATTCGGGTTCTTCGAGCCGGCCGACGAGGTGACCGCGGGCGACGACTACCGGATCGTCGGTGAGGAGCAGGTCATCGACCTTCGTTCCTCCGTGGGCTTCGGTTCCTTCCTCAGCACGATCGCGGCGGCTGCCAACGCCGCCACCGCGGTCGTCGAGGCACGACCCGGACTCCTGTCGATGGCAGACCTCCCGGCCCGCGCGCTCGCGGCCAAGGGAGAACGCCGAGCATCCCGGGCCCCGCTCCGAACCACCACTCCTCAGAACTGAGACGGAGACACAGAAGACGGAAAACCTGCTGCTCGCCATCTTCACACGTCTCGTCGAAGAGACGCCCGTCACGGTTGATCTGCTGGACGGGAACGAGGGCTTGCGGCGCGTGCCGAGCAGGTCTTGGCGCGAAGCATGACGTAGGACAAACACCCCACCTAAACGAGACCAGGACAGCATGAGGACCGACGACACGAAATACAGCAGCTTCACCGGCTGGATCGACCGGCCGAACGACGTGCAGCCTGCACTGGACGGCGATCTCACCTGTGACATCGCCGTCATCGGCGGCGGCATGGGTGGCATGGCGGCTGCGCTGCGCCTCGCGGAGCGTGACCAGGACGTGGTCCTGCTGGAGGCCGAGTTCTGCGGATACGGCTCAGCCTCGCGCAACGGCGGTCAGATCGCCGGGGCACCGGGTGGTGACCTGCGGATGCTCAGCCTCCAGTCCCCGAAGAAGGTGCCGGCCATGGTCAAACTGGCGGAGCACGCGGGCCACTACGTGGAAGACCTCATCAAGACGCACGACATCGACTGCGACTATGTGGCGAACGGCCTGGTGTGGGGTGCGGTCTCACCCCTCATGATGCTCAGGGTGCGCACCCAGGCGGCGGTCCTGCGCGCCTTCGGTGGGCACGGGACTGTCGGCAGCAGAGAGGAACTCGGCCTCCCTGCCGGCTTCGTGGGCGGTATGCGGGAATCCATCGGCGGGATGCTGAACCCGGGCAAGCTCGCTCGTGGTGTGCGTCGCGCGCTGCTCGCCTCCGCGGCCAAGGTCTTCGAGCAGTCGCGGGTGAGCGATGTCCGCCGGACAGGCAGCACCGTCGAGCTCACGACACCGCATGGCACCGTGCGGGCCAACAAGGTGGTGCTTGCAACCAACGTCTACGGCGGCGAGTGGGACATCTGGCCCAAGAACCTCGCGACGCCGCTGTACGTCATCGAGATCGAGTCGGAACCCATCGCGCCGGAGCGGCTCGCCGCACTGGGCTGGACCAGCCGGTCCGGCATCATCACCCAGCACCAGTTGATGACCCACTACCGGCTCACCGAGCGCAACACCATCGTCTGCGGGGTCCGCCAAGCGCAGCGAGGCCCGGCCTTCCCGCTCCCGGACCGGGTCCCGGATCCCCGTGTCGTGCAGGACATGGGGAAGGATCTGGCCAATCGGTTCCCGTCGCTGTCCGACGTGGCCATCGAGCGGGCCTGGGGCGGTTGGATCGGCATCAGCCCGGACTGGCTGTCAACTGCCGGGCAGGTGGGTGACAACGTCTTCTACTCGATGGCCTGCAATGGCCACGGCCTCTGCCAGGTGCCGTACGTGGCCCATCAGATCGCCGACTACATCGTCGACGGTGAGATGCCGGATGACCTCGCCGGCATCTGGTCGGACGCCGCGAAGTACTCGCCGTCGATGTCGCTGCTGCTGCAGCCGCTCGTCCTCCGAGCCGTCTGGGGGATCGACCGGTTCAACGACTTCTTCAACGGCAGCAGGACGCTGGCCCGGCGGACGCTCCGTCGTCGCCAGCGCGGGAACTCCTGAAGGTTTGGGTGGCGCCTGGTCCGTGACGACGTGGCGTGGGGTCGCCACCCGCTACGACAAGACCGCCGAGTCCTACGAAGCAGTCGTCGCCCTCGCATCACTCCTGGTGCGGGCCTGACATGTGACGACAGAACCTAGGCCGCTGCTCGCCGACGAGAGCCGGCGCGACCTCCTCTGCGGAGGCCGCGCCACCGTCGAGCCCCCGCGGTCGCAGACAGGGAGTTCCGACGGGTACGGAGCGCGGCCGACCGACTCCCTCGCTCGTCCTCAACGACTGCGCCCTCTCCCACGCCCGCTCACGCCGTGTCCTTCTTCCTTTCCTTCAGAGAGAGGTCCCGTGCCCTCCGTTTCCTCCCAGCATGCCCGCCGTGACACACGGATGCTGGTCACTGTCAATGCGCTGCCGCTCGCCGTCGGTGTCCTGCTCTCCTGCTCCACGACCCTCGGAGAGATCTCCGTGTACGGACGTCTCACCCTCGGTATGGCGTGGGCGCTCACGCAGCTGGTCGTCCTCGTCGGCGGGACCTGGTGGCACGAGAACCGAGCCGCGTCCTCCTTCGAACCGACCTCGGCGACGACTGCCGCCTCTCGTTCGGCCGGGGGCGCGTGGTGACGAGGCACCTCCTGAGCGTCGGCTCGCCCGATCTCATCGGCACCGCCGCGAGGGGCGCGGTCATCACCGCCTTCCTCGTCTTCATCGGCCTGTGCCTCCTGTGGGTCTTCACCCTCGCCACGCAGGACGACGCCCCGGAACGCCTCTACGTCGCCGACCGGTCTCTCCGGCCCGTCTTCAACGGCGTCGCGATGGCGGGAGAACAGATCACGGTCGTCATTCTGGTCTCGCTGCCGGGAGCGATCGCCATCTTCGGCTACGACGGAGTCTCGACCGCCGTCGACAGCGCCCTCGCACTCGGCGTCCTCCTGCTCCTCGCCTCCAGGATTCGCGCGACCCGCCGCTACACCCTGGGCGAGCTGTTCTCCCTGCGTGCCGAGGGACCGGGAGCACGGATCGCCGGTGCGGTGGTGACCCTGTGCATCGCCGTACCCCTGCTCATGGTCCAACTGCGGGCCGGCGGCATCACCGCCTCCCTTCTGATCGGCATGCCGAGCGAGCGGGCCCAGGTGGTGTGCACGGTGCTGATGGGGTTCCTGATCACGTGTTTCGCAGGAGTGGCCGATCTGCGCGGCACCAGTTTCGTGCAGGTCGCCAAGGTGCCCGTAGCCCTGGCGACGCTCGCCGCGGTGACCCTGCTGGCGCTCCGCCTGTTCGACTGGAGTCCTGGATCACTGCTGTCTGCCGCCATGGACAAGAGCGTGTCGCCGGACGAGTACCTCAGCCCCGGACTGTGGGCGAACTCCGCCGGTTTCGGGCCGCTCGGCACGCTCAGTGACCACATCGTCGTCATCCTCGGTACGGCGATGATGCCCCACCTGCTCCTGCGCGTCAGCGCCAGCCGGGACGTTCCCGGCGCTCGACGCTCCCTGAGCGTCGCCGTAGGGCTGACCGGCCTCTTCTACCTGCTCCTGGTCACGACCGGCTTCGCCGCGGCCGCGGTGGTGGGCAGCGGACGGATCGGGGCGGTCGACGCGAAGGGGCAGGGCGCCCCGATCCTCCTGGCCTCGGAGGTCCTCCCCCACCACCCCACCGGCCGCGTCGTGCTCATCACCCTCGTGGCCTGTGTCGCCTTCCTCGCCATCCTCACCGCCGTGGCAAGCGTGACCTTCGCCGCCGCCGTCTCCGTGACCCGCGACCTGATCGGGCAGAAGGACCGTACCCGGCTCGGGATCGGGGAGCCGACGGTCCTGCGGCTGTCCGTCGTCGCGCTCTGCGCCGTGAGCATCTTCCTCACCACCGCCGTACACCGCTACCCCATCGAGTTCCTCCTCGCCTTCTCGCTGAGCCTGGCGGCCTCATGCGTGTTCCCGGCGCTCGTCTACTCCTTCCTCTGGCCCGGCTTCGACCGCCGAGGGCTGCTGTGGCTCGTCTACGGAGGGCTGCCCCTCTGCGTCCTGCTGACCCTCTTCTCCCCCGCCGTGTCCGGGACGGCGTACGCGCTGCTGCCGGAGGAGGATTTCAACCTGTTCCCGCTCCACACCCCCGGGCTGGTCTCCGTCCCGGCAGCCTTCCTCCTCGGATGGCTCGGCAGCGCGCGTCCGTGGGAGCGGCCTGCGGGAACCCGCCGCACGGCATGGGGAGACACAGGAGATCGGGGACGCGCCCCGATTCCTGACCGTGGCGCCCCTCGGACGGGCATCGGCTCCGACCGGGACGGCGTCACCGGGTAGATCCGCTGAGACTGCGAACGCTCGGGATCTGGGCCGACGACCCCGCGCGGTTGCGCCGCCGCTCTCTTACGACTGTCGACGGCCGGAGGAGAGCGGCGGTGCGGCCGGCCTGTGCATCGTGCACCGGGCCCGAGCGAAGCAGGTGCTCGCTGTCGTTCTGGCCGGCGGTCGTGGCTGGCGAAAGTGAAGCCACGAGCCCCGGGAACAGCGAGAAAACGCCATGCCGATCGAACTCATCCGACCGTCGCCAGGACAACGCACGGTCGACCAGGAAAGCCAGGACGTCGGCAGCCGTCGAGGGCCCGGTCAACCGGAGTTCTCATCAAGGGAGAGAATCCACATGACAACACAGAAGCAGCCCCAGACCCTGCCGTCGGTGGCGGCTGACACGCCGAAGGACGAAATTCTCCAGCTCCTGACCCGCGACGGCGGCGTCATCGTCAAGAACTTCCTGACGAAGGAGCAGATGAACCGCTTCAACGCCGAGATCGAGCCTCCGCTGCAGGCACTTCGCCCGGGCTCGACCCACTCGAACGAAATGGTGGCCGCGTTCCACGGCAGCAACACCAAGCGGCTGACCAACCTGGTCACGCACAGCGCCACGTTCCGCAACGAGATCCTCGAACACCCCCTGGTCCACGAGGTCTGTGACCAGGTCTTCCTCCCGGAGTCGGGCACGTACTGGATGACCACCGCGCAAGTGATCGAGATCGGCCCCCACAGCCAGGCACAGATGCTGCACCGGGACCTGGAGAACTGGTTCCCGTTCATCGGGATGGGGCCCGACGGCCCGGAAGTCACCCTCAACTTCCTGATCGCCCTGACCGACTTCACGGAGGAGAACGGCGCCACCCGCGTCATCCCCGGGAGCAACCACTGGAGCGACTTCGAGGACCGCGGGACTCCGGAGCAGACGATTCCCGCGATCATGAACGCCGGAGACGCCCTTCTGTTCAGCGGCAAGACCGCGCATGGTGGCGGCGCGAACCGGACCAGCGACGAGTACCGGCGGGCCGTGGCCTTCGCCCTCAACCCGGGCTTCCTCACCGGCGAGGAGGCGTACCCCTTCCTGGTCGACATGGAGATCGCCAGGACGCTCTCGCCCCGTGTCCAGCGCATGCTCGGGTTCCGCTCCCAGTACCCCACGGGCTCCCCCGGCCTGTGGCAGGTCGACTACGCCGACCTCGGCAACTACCTCGGTCTCTGAGAGCCGACCTGATCGGCTCACGTGTCGTGACTCCTGACCTCAGGGTTCCGACACGGTGACGGGGCCTGAGCCGGCGGCAGCCCTTCCCGAAGATCCGTCTCGTGCTCACCCCTGAGCGGTAGGTGCGGTGGCCGGCTCGCTCCGCACGCGCGGACGAACCGGCTACCGCCCTGCCATCGCCCGAGGACCGACGGCACCTTTCAGGCGCCCTGCCCGCTGTCCAGTGCCCCGACCATGCCGGCCACGATCACCGTAACCCGGGAAGTCCAGCGCCGCCTCGTCCTCCACAGGTTGTCGGCATGGAAGGCGACCGCGAAGGCGACCAGAACGCAGATCCAGGCGACGACGACGAGACCGAGCGGCATCAGGACTCGCGCGGTCGCCGGGCCGATCGGCCCGTCTCCTCGATGACTTGGCCCATCCACTCCGCGACGTCGGTGATCGGGATGCCGTTCCCGAGGGCGCTGGAGGCGAAGTAGTGCCGAAAGCCTTACATCCCCACGCCCTCGTCCGGGGGCGGTCCGCGAACAGCTTCCTCACTCGCCGTCGCTCCATGCCTACGGTGAAGTAGCCACCCGGGCCACGCAGCAGGTAGCCGTCCTTCGTGGCGCCGTGCGTGGCCTCCTGACGCTCGACCGCCTCCCGTACCGATCGCGGCAGGGGCATCTCGCGGAACTCCCCCGCCTTGCGGTGCTTCAGTTTCGCCGGCCTCAGCGTGTTGGAGTGGATCTGCTCGCGCACCCGGTACACGTCCTGCGCCCACGACGTTGTCGACGTTCACCGCCCGCGCCTCCCCACAGCGCAGACCACAGTCGGCCACCATGACGATCTGCAGTGCGAGGTCCTCATCGGCCACGGTCAGTGCCTTCGTCACGTAGCCGAGAGAGGGAATGGCGACCGTTCCCCGCACGTAGTCCGGTGCCTGGGCTCCCTTCACCGGGTCGTCCGCCATGGCCACCTTTGGCGAACGCGTCGCGAAGAACGGTCTTGAGGACCCAGAACATGTTCGCCTGGTTGCCCCGCCCGACCCCATCGCCTTCCATCTCGTCAAGAAAGCGCTCGACAACCATCGGCGTGACCGAATTCAGCTTCCTTGCCCCCATGCGAGGAACGATGTGCACGTTGATCGAGCTGTCGACGTGCCAGCCCGTGGAGTAGTCCGTCATCCTTTGCTGCCGGGGCCGCCACTGCTTCGCGTACTCCTCGACCGTCAGCTGACCCAGCTCGCGGCGGGCCGCCGCCACCGACGGCGCTGTGGTCTTCTTCACCGCGTACAACTGCGTGAGGCGTTCGATCGCATCGTCTTGTGTGCCATAACCAGATTCCTCGCGCCGCTTGCCCAGCGCGTCCCGGAAGCGGATCGAGTACGGGTGCGCAGCGGGTGGGCTTCGCGCAGCCGCAGTCCTTGAAGAAGGACCCCATGCCACGGGTGAGCTGTCGGGCCATGTCACGCACCATCCGTTCCAGCCCAAGAACCTGCTCAGGCGCCGCACTATCGGTCGCAAGTCAGCAAGCAAGGACACGTCCGGGACGCATGCTGACCGTTTGCTGACCTGAAGGGGGCACATGATGCCCCTGACCTGCGGCAACGCCAAATAGCTAGATCTTGGACTTGAACATGGTACGAAGCACGAAGAAACTCCCGTTTTGTCGCTCCCTGCCCGCTTCTGCGGGTCAAGGGCCATGTCCGGAGGCTACAACGTTTCGCATGCGTGGTCAGCTGTCGCTGGGTGTCTGAGGACTCACACTGAGCCGTTGCCGACTTCGGTGATGGCGCGTCAGTCGTCGCCCCGCGCGGTCGGTCGGCCTGCCGGGGCGGCAGGGCTCCGAGTCCGGCTGACCGGTGAACGCACAGGCGCGCGGGGCCGATTCCAGGAGCTCCAGGTCACCGATAGCCTGTGTCACCATGACGCGCGCTTGGACCCTGCCCCTGATGCTCATGCTGTGCGGCTCAGCCGTCGCGACCGGGCTGATCCTCAGGAACGAACCCGGCTCAGGCGTAGCATTCCTGCTGGTGTTCGTGATGCTCGCCGTCGTCAACTCACCCCTGGTGTTCCCGAGGTCGATCGATGCGGTGGAGGCACGGCGGCGCAGCTCGGTCGACGGCCGCCCGGTCGTCTACTGGCGGCCAGGCTGCACGTACTGTCTGCGACTGCGTGTACGGCTGGGCCGCGGCGCCCATCGGTTGCACTGGGTCGACATCTGGCGTGACCCGGCTGGGGCGGCAGCGGTGAGGGCGGCCAACGAGGGCAACGAGACCGTCCCGACGGTCGTCGTGGCGGGCCGCCCGTACACCAATCCCGACCCCGCATGGGTGCGCGAACAGCTCTCCACGACTCCGTGACCGGACGTGGCCCCTGTGGAGAGGTCGATCCCCTCGGCGATGCGCGCGGCCCGGTCCGCCATGTCCTCGGTTTCCGGCACAAGAGGGTCGCTGGATCGGCTTGGCCGGCGCGTTGTCGGACTCCAGGCCGCCGAGCGCCACCGTGGCCTTCGCGGGACGGTGACAACCGGCAGCCTCCGCTGATCCCGCACCCTCCGGCGTCCCCGGATCGGCTGCTCGGATCACGTGCTCCGGCCGCGCGCCCGGCTCAGCTGCTTGACTTCGATGATGGTCGCGACGGCACGCAGCCAGTCGGCCGCGGTGTCGTCGGCGGCGATCCCGCCCGCGAGTTCGGTGCCGGCCCGCAGCCACTCCCGTACGAGGACGGCCGCCTCCCGGCGAGGCAGGGGCTCGGGCAGCTCCGCGGCGCGGGCGAGTCCGCCGGCCCGCACCGTGTCGGCGAGGAAGGCGACCGAGCGTGGCTCGGTGCCGAGGCGGTCGAGGGTGACCGCCGCGGCCGCGGCGCCGTCGCCGAACAGGGCGGTGCGCCGGGGGCCGGGCCCGGCGGTGAGGCCGTAGCGCAGCAGGACCGTGATGTCGAGCCGGGCCAGCTCGTCGTCCGTGCGGTCCGGCGGGTACGGGGCGTCGTCGTTCATGGCGGGGCCTCGGGTGTCTCGGGCATCTGACCGGTCCGCCGCGCCTCAGTCGACGGTCACGGTGTAGGTGATGCGCTCGGGGGCCTGGGAGGGGGTGGCAGCCCCCGTGGCCGGGGTGGCTGAGGGCCCCGTCGTCCGGGGGGGCCGGGTGGAGGTGTTGCCCTGGCAGGTGGTGAACGTGCAGTGCAGCAGCGTGAACCGGGTGGTTCCCTTGCCCTTGGCCTCGAAGGTGAAGGTGAGCCGGCCGCCGGCACCGGGCTCCGGCTCGCCACCGGAGTCCGACGCGTAGTCCTGGCCCTGGCTGACCAGGACCGAGCTGTCGGGCTTCGGGTCGACCAGGTACCAGTACTCGCGGGTGGAGGCGTTCTGGTCCACGGTGATCGTGAAGCGCTCGCCCGGCTCGGCGGTGATGCTGGTGTCCTTCACCGGATGGCTCGTCGGGCGGCTCGCGGTGCTCGTGGAGCCGCCGGCCGGTTCGCCGGTGCCCGAGCCGCAGCCCGTGGCGAGAGCGAGGAGCCCGGCCGCCGCGATCGCGGCACCGCCCCTGCTACCGCGGAAGATAGACGCTGTACGCATTGGGGAGATCACTGTTGGAAGCCTTGCCCATGTGGCCGTTGATGAAGTCGTCCTCGCTGACCCAGGTGGTCGAGCCCCAGGGGTTGTACACCTGAAGCCTGTCACCCTCCTGGGCGATGATGGTCATGGCGTGGGCGCCCTCCTTGCCCGAGACGTCGACCGGCACCGGCCGCCCCTCGGCCACCGACTTCTCGACTTCCGTGAGGACCGCCCTGCGGTCGGCGGCGCTGCTCAGGTCCTGGCGCTCGTAGTCGGTGCCGGTGGCACTGCCGACGGCGGTGTCGTTGATCCGTTCCTGCCCCTCGGGCCCCATGCCACCCCAGTTCGCGCCGCCGTCGCCTTCGGTGTGCAGCCGGTGCTGTTCGGCGACCAGGCGCTGTCTGAAGGCTTCGGGGTCGTCCTGCTGCCCGTCGGGGCCGCCGGTGAGGTCGAGCGCGTAGAGGGGGTCGACCATGGCGCGGGACGTGACGGTGGACGAGGCCACGCAGGTGCCCTCGGAGCCGTCGCCGCCCTGGATCCACCGCTGGCCGTCGAAGGTGACGTAGTCCTTGTTGTTGTTCGAGCCGTCCGGCGCGAGGCCCTCGTCGTTCATGCTGTCCGCGGCGGTGACCACCGGAGTGAGGTGCCGGCGCAGCCAGGCGGGATCCTTGCCGTGGATCTTGCCCTGGAACGTCTGGATCTCGGCGACGCTGTGACCGGCGGCCAGGGCCTTCATCAGGTACGCCCGCTCCTGCGGGCTGTGCGACTGGGCCAGCATCCGCTCCATGGCCGTCTCGTCGTCGAGGCTCAGCAGATCCATACGTGTCGACGCGCGGGCCAGGTCGCCGGCCGTGAGGATCTCGTTCAGCTCGGTGTCGGCGCCCGCGACGCCGGTGTCGGCGAGCATCAGCTTGTCGACGGCGGTGAGTTCGCTGGTCTCCATCTTGCCGGCGCGTGCCTCGGCGGCCCACTTGTTCAGGTCCCGGGCCGCCACGCGGCAGGCCTCCTGCGCGTCGGCCACGGCGGCGTGCATCAGGTCGACCGCGTAGGAGCCGAAGTGGGCGGCGTTCTTGCGGTCCCACTCCTCCTCGTCGTTCTCGTGCAGGTCGTCGAAGAAGCCGTCCTTGCCGCCGAGCGTCTTCTTCTGCTCCAGCAGCTGTCCGCGGCCCTGATCGTCCTTGCGCTGCGCGGCGCCGATCGCGTCGGCCAGCGTCAGCAGCACCGTCGCGCAGCCCTGGAACGCCTCGCTCATCTGGGTCACGGCCCGGCCGGCGGCGTTCACCACGTCGGAGGCGAGGACGCTCGTGTCGCCGACCCACACCTCCGGAAGACCCTTGCGGCCCACCCGGTCGACCTGGTCGAAGACGCTGCCGACCTGGTCGACCTGGCCGCGGTAGAGGGATGCCAGGCCTTCCAGCACGCCCGGGTCGCCGCCCGGTTCGGGTACCGAGAGCGCGTCGTCGATCAGGTCGAGGAGCTCGTTCTTGCTCCCGGCACCGAGCATCTTCTTGGACAGCCCGGCGAGCCACGCGAGGCGGAAGGAGGGGGAGTTGAGCGGGGAGGAGAAGAACGACACCGGCCCGTTCCTCAGTAGCTCGACAGGACCGAGGTGCGTCCGCCCTGCGCCGACGTGCCGGTGAGGCTGCTCGAACCGCCGACCGGGACGCTGTCCGCGTGCTTCTTCACCAGGCCGTCGGTGCCGTGGTAGGTGTTCTTGGCCAACTGCACCTTGCCACCGAGCTCGTGCAACGCCGAGGCCAGTGTCTTGGCCTCCGCCTCCCAGGCCTTGACGAACGCGTTCAGCGCCGACGCGGCGTCATCGCCGCCGGCATCGCTGTACGAGTAATTGGTGCGCGACTTCACGGCCGAGCTGACGCCGTCCATGTCCCTGCCGGCGTCGTCGAGTTGCCGGGCCTGACCGGTCATACCCGCCTTGGCCTGGTAGCCGTCCGATCCCACCGTGCCTCCCCCGTAGCGCATGTCGATCACGGCCACGGGCAGGCTAACACGCACTTCATATAAGAAGATCGCTGGTGCACTCGAGTGAGCGCGCCGGATTATCGCCGGGCTCGCGGGCCGCGGAAATCGGCCACCGGACGGCGGGCGAGGCTCCCCGCGCCGCAGGCCGTCCGCGTGGACACTCGGGCGGCGCCTGCTCCGCTGGGCCCTCTCCCGACAGACGGACGGGACGAACACGATGCCGACCAGGTGAAAGTCGCCGACTGCGCCGGACGCCTCGCGAGTCCGGGGGCCGTCGCATCGGATTCTGGTGTCCAGCCGGTGGGCGTCACGGCGCACCGAGCGGGTGGGTCGACGTGGTCGACACCGGCAGGGCGAACGACGCGAGCGAAACGACGTTCAAGAGCGAAACGACGTTCGAGAACAGCAGCCAGCAGAAGGAACACCGGGACAGGAAGAAGGACGGGCATGTCCGGCAGTGAGAGCGAGAACCCAGCAATCCCTTCCCCGACGCCCACGCCGACTCGGCGGCCCAGGACGAACCGGGACTGGTGGCCGAGTCAGCTGGACCTTCAGGTTCTCCACCAGCACTCGCCCGTCTCCGATCCGATGGACGAGGACTTCGACTACGCGAAGGAGTTCGCGACCCTCGACGTCGACGCGCTCAAGCGCGACGTCTTCAAGGTGATGACGACGTCCCAGGACTGGTGGCCCGCCGACTACGGTCACTACGGGCCGCTGTTCATCCGGATGAGCTGGCACGCCGCGGGAACGTACCGCATCGCGGACGGCCGCGGCGGTGGCGGCAGCGGCGCGCAGCGCTTCGCTCCTCTCAACAGCTGGCCGGACAACGCGAGCCTGGACAAGGCGCGCCGTCTGCTCTGGCCGGTCAAACAGAAGTACGGCCGGAAGATCTCCTGGGCGGATCTCCTGGTCTTCGCCGGAAACTGCGCCATCGAATCGATGGGGTTCGAGACGTTCGGGTTCGGTTTCGGGCGAGAGGACATCTGGGAACCCGAGGAGATCTTCTGGGGACCCGAGGACACCTGGCTGGGAGACGAGCGCTACAGCGGCGACCGGGAGCTCACCGGTCCGTTCGCCGCCGTGCAGATGGGACTGATCTACGTCAATCCGGAAGGGCCCAACGGCAATCCGGATCCGATGGCCGCCGCCCGGGACGTCCGGGAGACGTTCGGGCGGATGGCGATGAACGACGAGGAGACGGTCGCGCTCATCGTCGGCGGCCACACCTTCGGCAAGTGTCATGGCGCGGTCGACCCCCGTCACATCGGCCCGGAACCCGAGGCCGCCCCCATCGAGCAGCAGGCCCTCGGCTGGCGGAACACATACGGCAGCGGCAAGGGTCCGGACGCGCTCACCAGTGGTCTGGAGGGCGCCTGGACCACCCGGCCGACCCAGTGGGACAACGGGTACCTGGACAACCTGTACGGGTACGAGTGGGAGTTGACCAGCAGCCCCGCCGGCGCCCACCAGTGGACTCCCAAGGACCCCGCGGCCAGGAACACCGTGCCCGACGCCCATGATCCGTCGAAGCGGCACGCCCCCATGATGCTGACGACGGACCTCGCGCTGAAGGTGGACCCGGTCTACGGGCCGATCACGAAGAGGTTCCATGAGAACCCGGACGAGCTCGCGGTGGCATTCGCCAAGGCGTGGTACAAGCTGCTGCACCGCGACATGGGACCCCTCTCGCGTTACCTCGGGCCGTGGATTCCCGAGCCGCAGCTGTGGCAGGACCCCGTCCCCGCCGTCGACCACGAACTGGTGGGGGACGAGGACATCGCCGCGCTCAAGGCCAGGATCCTCGCCTCGGGCCTGTCCGTCTCCCAGCTGGTCACCACCGCCTGGGCGTCGGCGGCGAGCTTCCGGGGCACCGACAAGCGCGGCGGCGCGAACGGGGCACGGATCCGGCTCGCGCCGCAGAAGGACTGGGAGCTCAACGACCTCCCCGAGGTGACCGAGGCGCTGCGGACGCTCGAGCGGCTCCAGCAGGACTTCAACCTCTCCCGGACCGACGGAGTGCGGGTCTCCCTCGCCGACCTGATCGTCCTCGGCGGGTGCGCGGCCGTCGAGCAGGCGGCGAGGGACGCCGGGTACGACATCACGGTCCCGTTCGCCCCGGGGCGTACGGACGCCTCGCAGGAGCAGACGGACGCGGAGTCCTTCGCCGTGCTGGAGCCCAAGGCGGACGCGTTCCGCAACTATCTCCCGGCGGGCGAGAAGCTGTCGCCGGAGACCCTCATGCTGGACCGCGCCAACCTGCTGACGCTGACCGTTCCCGAGATGACGGTGCTGATCGGCGGCATGCGGGCCCTGAACACCGGCTTCGAAGGGTCCCCCCACGGCGTCTTCACACACCGGCCGGGAGTCCTGACCAACGACTTCTTCGTGAACCTGCTCGACATGGGCACGGAGTGGAAGGCGTCGACCACGGACGCGGACGTGTTCGAAGGCCGGGATCGCGCCACGGGAGAGGTCCGGTGGACCGCCACCGCCGTCGACCTCGTCTTCGGTGCGCACTCCCAGCTCCGGGCCGTCGCGGAGGTCTACGCGGCCCAGGACGCGGGAGAGAAGTTCGTACGCGACTTCGTGGCCGCGTGGAACAAGGTGATGAACCTCGACCGGTTCGACCTCCTGCGGAGCTGATGTCCGTACGACGCCGGCCGCCTGCCGTCATGCCCGCGGGGACGCCGCCGGTTCCTCCTGGCGCCGGCGGGTGCGCCCGTACCAGAACGCGGTGGCGGTGAGACAGGCCAGGGCGGTCGCGCCGATCGCCGCGCCCCGCAGCAGACCCGGCGGTCGGAAGTCACACCTGACGGACGTGGCCCTGCCGTCCAGGGGCACCGCGATCAGGCCGAGGTAGTTCCGGGCGGGGCGGGCGGGGCCGTCACCGGCCGCGCACGTCCAGCCCTTGATCCGCGGGATCGCGAGGACCGCGGTGCCGGTGCTGCCGGCCGGTATCCGGGCGGTGACGGAGTGCCCGCCGACGTGGACACCGGTGGCGCCGGTGGCGGTCAGGTGCTGTACGGCCTGGTCCAGCCGACTCTGGACCAGGCAGCCGATGGGCTGCTTGGGCAGGTCCAGCCACCCGGTGTGGCGCAGGTCGACCCGGACCTTCCCGGAGGCCGGTACCACTCCGAGGCTCTGGAGCGGAGGCCGGACGGCGGGCAGTTTGCCGGCGAAGGCCACCGGCCGGCCGCCGTTCATGGTCGCGGTGCCGTTGAACGTCAGCGCCGACAGGTAGGCCCGGCTGCCGGGCGCGCAGGTGGTGGAGAGGGTGACCGATCCCTTGCCGTGCCGGGTCTCGGTGGTCCGGGCCGGCGGATCGTACACGCGGGCGCCGAGCAGCATCTCCTGGTTGGCGAAGACGGACGCGCCGAAGCGCGCCGTGCTGTCCGGCAGGCGCAGGTCCGGGCGGACGGTGACCAGCGGCGGTACGGCGGTGGTGGTGGCCTGTGGCACCTTGAGGGTGCCTCCCGCCGGGTCCTGGACCAGGCGCATCCGGGTGCCGACGGAGAAGACGGCGTCGGTCACCGGGTTGTCGAGGCTCACCAGGCGCCGGCCCTTGGCGAAGTAGCCGTAGCCCAGCGCGGACAGGGTGTCGTAGGTGACCTGGGCGGTCAGACTGCTGTAGTAGCCGCCGCCCTGGCCGCCGACGACCATCGGGTCGTTGCGACCGGGATCAGCGCCGGGATCGGTGCGTGAGCGCGGCCAGTCGTCCTTGGCGGCGACGACGGCCGCCATGTCCTGCTCTTCCCGGCCCAGCCGCGGCGACCAGGACCTGTGCCGCAGCTCCGACTGCGCGACCCGCATCCCGGCCACCGCCGTCTCGCCCGCCTGGGCGGTCACCAGGAGTGCCACGGCCAGCACCGGCAGGACCCTGGCCCCGCTTCCGAGGCGGGGTGCGACGAGCACCGCCGCCGCGGCCGCCACGCAGAGGAGCAGCGCGACGGCGAAAGCGGGATACGACCACCGGTCGACGGCGTAGGTGCCCCGCGCCGTCAGTGCCAGGGCGGTCAGGACCGCCAGGCCCCCGGCGAGCGCGGCCGGCCGGGGCAGACCGTCGGCGGTGGACAGCCAGGCCGCGATCAGCAGCAGGCCGCACAGCACGAAGGCCTGGCGGTCGGTGACACCGTTGGGCTCGGCGCCCGCGTGCCAGAGCAGATGAGTGGGCCGCCAGTGCAGGGAGAGCGTCACGAGGCAGATCGCGGCCGGCCAGCCGAACCGTGTCCGGGCCGGCAGACGGCTGTTGAAGGGCATGGTCAGCGCCAGCGCGAGCGCCGGGGTGCCGATGTACAGCGCCGGCGATTCCGTGCTGCTCGTGGCGGGCAGCAGCCGGGCGAAGACGTCCGGCCAGGTGGCCGGTGAGAAGGTCACGGGCGGAGTGGGGTGGGCGACCTTGGTGGCCGAGTAGATCACCAGGACCAGCGGGGCGGCCAGCCCCACACCGATCAGCACGCTCCGGGCGGCATGCAGCGCACCGGTCAGCCACCGGCGGCCCTGGTCGTCGGTGAGCAGCCGTACCAGCAGCACGATGCCCGCGCCGATGGTGGCCATGTAGGCGGTGTAGAAGTTCGCCACCCAGGCCAGCCCCACGACGATCGGCCCCACCACCGGGCGCCGCCCGGTGCGCGCCCACTCGCCGACCAGGCACAGCAGCGGGAAGGCGAGCAGCCCGTCCAGCCACATGGGTACGTAGGCGCCGTTGTCGAGCGTCCAGCCGCACAGCGCGTACGCCGACCCCAGCACCGCCGCCACCGGCCACGGACCGCGGCGCAGCCTGAGCAGCAGCACCGCCATCGCCGCCCCGGCCGCGGTGATCTTCGCCGTGGTGATGACGTAGAGGGCGAGTTCGACGTGGTCGGCCGGGAAGAGCACCACCATCAGATCGAAGGGGCTGCTGAGGTAGGTGCCGATGTCGCCCAGGAAGTTCGAGCCGAAACCGGAGTTCCAGTTCATGAACAGATCGCCGTCGGTTCCGCCCAGCAGCGCCTTGCGCCAGTAGGCGTGGAAGGGCACGTACTGCGTACCCATGTCGACGACGTTGCGGCTGTGCGTCCCCAGTGGGTAGCTACCGGCGAGCAGGCTCCCCAGGCAGAACACCACACACGACAGGACGCCGGCGCCGAGGGCCGCGCGCAGCGGCACGCTGCCGCGCGACCGGTGCGCCAGCGCCCGCAGCCGGGCGGGGACGCGGCCGGCGCGCGCGCCGACCGGTCCCGTGTCGCCGTTGCCGTCGCCGTCGGGCACGGTGGGGCCGGACGGGGGCCTGACAGGAGCGGACACGATTCCTCCGGGGTGGGGTCTGATGCATGCCGCCCGGTACGGAGCCGCCGACGTCCGTCACGGGCAGGAAAGGTGCGGGCTCCCGCGCGGGACACGTTCGGCGGCTCGTGTCCCGTCCGGGCCCGGCCGTCAGGCTTGGGACGCCCTCTCGCGCCGGCCCCGTGAGAGCGCCTGCCGCAGCAGCGGCGCGTGCCGCTTCCTGCCGCCGGGCAGCTCCAGTTCGGTCAGCCGCTCGGTGGCGAAGTACGCGGCGTACCGCCCGTCCCGGTCGGCATCCGGGTCCTGCGCGGTCTGCGACAGCAGCCGTTCGGCCGCGGTCCGCAGCCAGGGGTACCGGGCGGGCTGCATGCAGTACCCGACCGCCGCCAGCAGTGGCTGGAGGGTGGGAGGGGCTTCGGGCAGCGGGGAGGTGGACCCGAGTTCCAGGTCGGCGACGACGTGGTCGACGATCACCAGGGGCACCCGGTTGCTGTTCTCATGGGGCGTCAGCTCGCCCAGCACCGTCCTGGTGCCGACGCGGGCGACGGGGATGCCGTGGTACACCGCGGCGGTGAGCATCGCGGTGGAGAAGCAGCCGACCACCAGTTTCAGCGGCAGGCGGGCGTAGAAGGCCTCGGCGAGCAGGGTCCCGCCCAGCACCGTCAGGCGTACACCGGCCGCGGCGGCCTCGCGCTCCAGGGCCTCGGAGCAGCGGACCGGCGCGGTGGGGTGCGGCTTGAAGGCCACCGACTCGTGACCGGCCGCCGCGGCGGCGCGCAGCATCCGCACATGCAGGTCCTCTTCCTCCTGGTCGGTGAGGATGCCCAGGGCGGCCAGGTACTGGCCGAGCAGCAGCGCGGTCGGCGCCGCCTCGGCCGCCCGCGCCACCTCCGCGTCGTCGGCGGCGGCCAGGGACAGTTCGGCCAGCACCGCGCGGAAGGCGTCGTGCGGGACGATTTCGGGCTCGACGCCGAACTCCGAGAGCAGCAGGGGGCGCAGCCCCGGCACCAGGTCCAGGTGGAGGAGCCGCTGGACCCGGACCGCGACGGAGTGCGGAGGCTCCTCGCGGGTCGGTCCGTAGCTCATCAGGCCGTCGGCGTACACGTGCACCGGAGCACCGGCGAACACGGCGGCGAGGCTGCGGGCCGGGCTGACCTGGATCGACTCCACCACGAGGGTCACCGGTCCGGTGCCGAGCCCCCACCGGGTGCGCAGGACCCGCTCCCACAGGGGCGCGTCGTCCGGGCGAGGCTGCCAGCCGGCCGGGTGGTGCGGGGCGATGGCCTCGTTGTAGTCCTCGACCTGGTCGAAGCGGGCGGCGATCTCCTGATAACCCGTCATGTCGGACAGACGCGAAGCCACCTCGGGGACGGCCGCGTTGTTGGTGAGCAGCAGCACCCGCCGGGCCTCGGCCGCGGGACCGAACTGGCCGGCGTCCAGGGCCGCGGCGAGTGTTGCGGCGCCGTACAGCGTGGACACCTGGAAGATCTGCACCTGCTGCGGGTGTGACGCGGGTTCGGCTCCGGTGGGACGGGGGGAGCCCGAGGCGCTCGCGGAGCCGGCGGAGGGTGCGGTTCGCGGGGCGGGACGGGACGCGTCGTCCGCGGTGCGCGGCGTGCGGAAGACCGGTGGCCCGACGACCGCGGCGGCGGTGCGGCCCGGGCGGGTCTCCCCCGTGTCGCGCAGGCGGCGCAGCAGCGTGCTCCGGGCGGTGTCCATCGTCGCCAGGGTCTCGTCGAGGACGTGCTGGGGCATCCGGCGCAACGCGGCCGTCGACTCGTCCTTGAGCTGTCTGGCCACCGAACTCTCGTACCGGTCGGCCTTGTTCATGTGGAAGGCGATCATCGCGCAATAGGTGCGGACCGCCTTCGGCATGAAACGGTCGCCCTCCGGATCGGCGCCCACCTCCCGCAGAACGGTGTCGTAGGCGGGGATGAAATCCAGCTGGCGGGTGTCGGATATCTGGGTGAGGGACGTTTCCACCCCCCGCCGGTAGAAGGCCCCGTGCAGTCCCAGCGCCGCGTAACTGCGGGCCCGCAGGTGCAGCCGCCACACCCACAGGCGGTCCTCGGCGGTACGCAGCCGCGTCTCGAACCGCCCCTCGCCGTCCTCGAAGAGCCGTGAACTGTAGATGCCGAACGGGACGAAGGGGTAGTCCACCATGGTGGACATATGGGCGGGCGCGATGCCGTCGCGCGGGTCCATCACGACGTCCCGCAGCCGGGCGGGGGCGTACCGGATCTGCCGCTGCCGGCCGGTGGCCAGCACATGGTCGGTGCGGGCGAAGTCGCAGCCGAGGCGGGAGATGCGTGCCACCATGGCGCGCAGGTGGCCGGGGGCGTACCAGTCGTCCCCGTCCAGGAACGTCACGTAGTCGCCGGTCGCCTCGTCCAGTCCGGTGTTGCGGGCCTGGGCCACGCCCTGGTTGGTCTCGTGGTGGATCGCCCGCGCGTTCGGCAGCGTGCCGATCATGTCCTCGATGATCTGCCCGGTACGGTCGGTCGAGCGGTCGTCGATCAGCAGGAACTCGAAATCGGGGTCCGCATTGACAGCCAGACTGCGCACCGTTTCCGCGACATAGGTCTCGACATTGTGGCACGGGACGATGACGGAAAGCGTGGGCATGCGCGGGTCCCCCCGGGGAGTTCATTCAAGGAACCCGCGCATGCTATCCGTTTCCAAAGGTTTTCCCTTGCCTGAAAATGAACGGCCGCCGACATGACGGTGAACACTGCTGCCGACACAGGGCTCCTGGTCGCCGCGCTGGTGATCTCACTCGCCGACGCATCGGCGAAGGGGCCCTGTGAGCCGTCACATTCGGTCTCGGCAACGCTCGATCTGCTCAGCGAATTCTTACAGGGCATCCGCTCCGTGACATGCTCCAGGAAGTCGCCCACGAATTCACGGACGCGGGCCGGCCGTGCGGGGAGGCCGGTGCTCCATCACGTATTGTCCACCACGCATTAAAGGCGTTTCCTCTGCCGCACCCGATCCCCGGCTTGTTCGCCGGCGACCGCCCGGCGGGCCACCGTGACCAGTTCCGCCGCCGGGCCCACCAGGCGACGCCCGGTCGGCCACACCGCGCGCAGGTCACGCGTGAGGTCGACGCCCGCGACGTCCACGCCGATCAGCCGGCCCTCGGCGATGTCCCCGCGGACGGCCAGCTCGCTCAGGACGGACGGCCCGGTGCCGGCGATCACCGCGCCGCGCACGGCGGCCGTCGAACCGAGCTCTACCAGGGGCCGGACCCGTTCACAGCCGGCCAGGTGCAGGGCGCGGTCCAGGGTCTGCCGCGTGCCGGAACCGCTCTCGCGCAGCACCAGCGGCGCACGCGAGAGCTCTCGCGCCGACAGCGGCTCACGGCGCCGCGCCCACGGGTGAGCGGGATCGACCACGACGACGAGCCGGTCCTCGGCCACCTGCCGCGTGGACATCACGCGGGACAGGCGCGGCCCCTCGATGAACCCGATGTCGGCCTCGCCCGACTCGACCAGCTCGGGCACGTGCTCGCTGTTGGTCACCTGCAATCCGACGTACAGCTCCGGCCGGCGGGCGCGCAGCTCGCTGATCCAGACCGGCAGCAGGTACTCCGCGATGGTCAGGCTCGCCGCGACGCGCAGTTCGGCCTCCCGCCGGTCGCGCAGCCTGCCCGCCCCGGCGAGCAGCTCGTCCAGCTCGTCCAGGACCCGCCGGGCGTGTCCGGCGACGATCTGCCCGGCCAGGGTCGGCCGGGAGCCGCGGCGGGTCCGGTCGACCAGCACCAGTCCCAGGCCGCGTTCCAGCGTGGACAGCCGTCGGCTGGCGGACGGCTGGGAGATCCGCAGCCGCTCGGCCGCCCGCCCCAGGCTGCCCAGGTCGGCCACGAGGACGAGGAGCCGCAGCGACTCGAGGTCGGGCGTGCGCAGAGGGAGGGGGAAGGTCCGGGGATCCGGCACGGAGGGGTCTGTCACAGTCCCAGCGTATGAGGCGGTCATACGTCTGCGCTATGACCTCCTGATCGATCCGGGGCTACAGGCCCGGCACCGCGCCGACCACAGTGGTGATCATGAAGGACGTCAGCCTGTCCCCGTCGGGGACCACCACCCGGTCGCCCCGCCCTGCCCTCGCCCGTGAGCCCGGCGCCGCGCCCTCCGCCCGGCTCCCCGGCGTCACCGCCCGGCTCTCCGGCGTCGCCACCCGGCTCCCCGGGCTGGCCCTGGCCGTCGGTGTCGCCCTGGTCGCGACCGCGCTGGGCCGGCTGGTGCCGGTCGTCGGCGGGCCGGTCATGGGCATCGTGCTCGGGGTGCTGGTGGCGGTCGCGGTGCGGCCGGGGGACCGGACGCGGCCGGGCATCGCCTTCGCCGGGCGCGGAGTTCTCCAGGCCGCGGTGGTGGTCCTGGGCGCGCAACTGTCACTGGGCCAGGTGCTCCGCGTCGGTGCCGGGTCGCTGCCGGTGATGATCGTGACCCTCGCGGTGTGCCTGGCGTCGGCGTACTGGATCGGACGGCGCCTGGGTGTCGTCCGTGACCTGCGCACCCTGATCGGCGTGGGCACCGGCGTCTGCGGCGCCTCCGCGATCGCCGCGGTCACGCCGGTCATCGGCGCGGCCGAGGCGGAGGTGGCCTACGCCGTCTCCACGATCTTCGTCTTCAACGTGGCAGCGGTGCTGACCTTCCCACTCCTCGGGCATCTGCTGGGGATGGGCCAGCATGCCTTCGGCCTGTTCGCCGGCACCGCGGTCAACGACATGTCCTCGGTGGTCGCCGCCGCCACCACCTACGGCGGCCCGGCGGCCGACTACGCGGTGGTGGTCAAGCTGGCCCGGACGCTGCTGATCATCCCGATCTGCCTGGGCCTCGCCGCCCTCGCCCGCCGCCGCGCGCGGACGAAGGACGCGCCGGCCGGCGTCGGCGCGGCAGGCACCGGGCGGCGCCTGCCCGGCCCGGTGCGCGTCGACCGACTGGTGCCGTGGTTCCTCACCGGCTTCCTCGCCCTGGCGGCCGCGAACACCGCGGGGCTCGTGCCGTCCGCCGCCCACGGCCCGCTCGGCACGCTCGCCGTCCTCCTCATCACCGTCGCCCTGTCCGCGATCGGCCTGTCCACCGAACCCTCCAGGCTGCGCCGGACCGGACCCGCGCCGCTGCTGCTCGGGGCCTGTCTGTGGCTGGTCGTGTCCGCCACCAGCCTGGGGCTCCAGTTCCTGACCCGGTATCTGTGAGTTCCCGGACCGGTACGTGTGACCGGGTCACCGACGGTCGTGGACCCGCGACCCCGACCGGGCCCCTCCCCGGCTCTTGCGCGAAGATCGGGATGGGGGTCCAATGCTGAAGATGACTGCCGTGAGTGGGCGCGGCTCCGCGGACGCGGGCGCTGAGGCCGAAGAGTGTGCGAACCCTCTCGAGGAACTGTCGCTGGAGCAGCTGCGCCGGCGCGGGAGCATGAAGTGGCGCACGCATCCGGCGGACGTCCTGCCCCTGTGGGTGGCGGAGATGGATGTCCCGCTGGCACCGGCGGTCGCCGACGCGCTGCGCGCGGCCGTCGACACCGGTGACACCGGCTACCCCGTCGGTACCGAGTTCGCCGAGTCACTGGCCGGCTTCGCCGCACGGCGCTGGAAGTGGGACGGGGTGGCGGTCGACCGCACCGCCGTGATCCCGGACGTGATGATGGGTGCGGTCCAGGTGCTGAGGCTGGTCACCGAGCCCGGGGATCCGGTCGTCGTCAACTCTCCGGTGTACGCGCCCTTCTACGCCTTCGTCACCCATGACGACCGCCGGATCGTCGAAGCGCCCCTCGGGCCGGACCTCCGGATCAGCCTGGAAACGCTCGAGGCGACGTTCCGGCGCGTCCGGGAGCGCAGCGGCAGGCGCGGGATCGCGTATCTGCTCAGCAATCCGCACAACCCGACCGGCACGGTCCACACCTTCGCGGAGCTCACCGCCGTGGCGGCGCTGGCCCGGCGGTACGGGGTCCGTGTGGTCGCCGACGAGATCCATGCCCCGCTCGTGCTGCCGGGCGCCACGTTCACCCCCTACCTGAGCGTGCCCGGGGCCGAGGACGCCTTCTCGCTGATGTCGGCGACCAAGGGCTGGAACCTCGCCGGCATCAAGGCCGCGCTCGCCCTCGCGGGGCCCGAGGCGGCCGGCGATCTGGGCCGGATGCCCGAGGAGGTGCAGCACGGCGCCAGCTATCTGGGCGTGATCGCGCACACGGCGGCCTACCGCCACGGGGACCGGTGGCTCGACGCGCTGCTGGCCGGGCTCGACGCGAACCGGGACCTGCTGGGCCGGCTCGTCGCCGAGCACCTGCCCGGGGTCGGTTACGCACGGCCGGAGGGGACCTATCTGGCCTGGCTCGACTGCCGGTCCCTCGGTCTCGCGCCGGAGGAGGACGCCGACGCCCTCGCCGTGGTCACCGACCTGGCGGGCCCGGCACGGATGTTCCTCGAGCACGCCAGGGTGGCCCTGTCCTCCGGGCACATCTTCGGAACGGGAGGGGCGGGGCACGTCCGCCTGAACTTCGCGACCTCCCGCTCCGTCCTCGCCGAGGCGGTCGCCCGGATGGGACGAGCCGCCGTCCGGCACGCGCGCCAGGTGCACTGATCTCGAGCGGCTCAGCCGGTGGCCCGGACCGCGACGCCCGGCGTCAAGGGGCCGAAGCCGTGAAACCGACACACCCCTACCGTTAGCATGTTCGAACCTGTGATGATCGCCCGCCGCCCCTTCTTCACCGGTACATCACGCCGTCCGGCATAATTCAAAGCCTTTTGTCCGCCATCTATTGAATGAGTCGAATAATTGGAAACCACGCAAAAGCGAATATCCTCGCGAAGAGACAACGGCTCTGAGTTCTCCGCGTGGTGCCGGCCGCGGGTGATGCTGTGGGGCGCGGCGGGTGTGGCGGTCGCCGGGTTCCTCGTCGCGCTGGAGATCGCCGCTCGCCGCTACGGCCTGCCGGGGCCGATCACCAACCTGACGCGAGAGGTGGTGTTCAAGCCTCGTTCGGGGCCCCTGCTGTACGCCGGTCTGGCGTTGATGATGGTGGTGCTCACCTGGCGGCAACGGCTCGTCTCGGCCGCCGTCGCGATCGGCGTCGACGTGGTCTTCCTGCTCGTGCGGTGGGCGGTCGGCGCCGACCCGAGCTTCGGCAACGGCGCGCTGTGGGTGATCCTCGGCTGGGTGGTCATCGCCGTCACGCGCCGTACCGGCCGGGAGCGGGTGCTGCTGCTGAAGGGCGTCGGGCTGGGACTGCTGCTGGTGGCCGGTCACAAGACGGGCGACACCTGGCTGCTGATCACCTCCAAGACCCGCCCGACGGTGCTGGACCCGTACGTGGCGACCGCCGATCACGCCCTGGGCGACCCGTCGTGGCTGGTGGGGCAGCTCGTCGACGCCACCGGGCCGGTCGGCGCCCAGGTCCTCCACCTCGTCTACGGCCAGCTCCCGCTGGCGGCGGCCCTCGTCGCGCTGTACCAGCTGCGCCACGTGGCCCGCGACCGCCGTTTCCCGGGCCACCACCTGGTACGCACCTTCCTGGTGATCGGTCTGCTCGGGCCGGCCATCTACATGATCTTCCCGGTCGTCGGACCGGTCTTCGCCTACGGCACCGGCGCGTTCGGCACCGGTGGCGGCCACTGGGCGGTGGCCGACCTGTGGCCGGACACCGTGCCGCCGCTCAGCACGCCGCACGCGATGCCGTTCGACGAGATCACCCCGCGCAACTGCATGCCCAGCCTGCACACGGCCTGGGCCACCACGCTCTTCGTCCACTCCCGCAAGGGCTCGCGGGGCATGCGCTTCGCGGGCACGTTCTGGCTGGCCGCGACCGTCACCGCGACGCTGGGCTTCGGCTACCACTACGGCGCGGACGTCATCGCCGGCGTGGTGTTCGCGCTGACGATCGAGGCGGCGATGCGCTCCTTCGCCCGCGGCTGGGACCGGTCGAGCGTGGGGCTGGTCGGGTACGGCACGGCGGTCTTCACCGTGCTCCTGGTGTCGTACCGCTATCTGCCGGAGCAGATGGCCGCGCATCCCTGGGTGTACGGGCCACTGCTCCTGCTGGCGACGGCCTCGGTGATCTCCGCGTACGTGCGGACCACCAAGTCGTGGGAACCGGAGGCCGCACCGGCGCCGCAACCGGAGCCGCAGTCCGCGAAACCGCAGCCCGGCCTCGTGTGAGTCCGCGCCGGCGCCGGAGGCGATCCGCCGGTGGCGATGTGCAGCCCGGGGCCGCGCCTACGCCACCGCCTCCTCCACCTCGCCCTCGTCGAGGCCGGCCGGTCCGTGGTGCCTCTGCTGTTCGAACTGGGTGCGGTACAGCTCCGCGTAGCGGCCGCCGGCCGCCAGGAGTTCGTCGTGGGTGCCGCGTTCGACGATCAGCCCCGCCTCGACGACCAGGATGAGGTCCGCGGCGCGCACCGTGGACAGCCGGTGGGCGATCACCACCGCGGTACGGCCCACCAGGGCCTCGGCCAGGGCCTCCTGCACGGCGGCCTCGGAGGTGTTGTCGAGGTGGGCGGTGGCCTCGTCGAGGATGACGACCCGCTGGCGGGCCAGCAGCAGCCGGGCGATGGTCATGCGCTGGCGTTCGCCGCCGGAGAGCCGGTATCCGCGTTCGCCGACGACGGTGTCCAGGCCGTCGGGCAGGGAGCGGACGAGGTCGTCGAGGCGGGCCCGGCGCAGGGCGTCCCACAGGTCCTCGTCGCTCGCGGCGGGCCGGGCCAGCAGCAGGTTGGCGCGGACGGAGTCGTGGAAGAGATGGCCGTCCTGGGTGACCATGCCGAGGGTGGCGCGCAGGGAGGCGGCGCTCAGGTCGCGTACGTCGGCGCCGCCGATGCGTACGGCGCCCTCGTCGACGTCGTACAGGCGCGGCAGCAGCTGCGCGATGGTGGACTTGCCGGCGCCGGAGGAGCCGACCAGCGCGACGGTCTGCCCGGGTTCGGCGCGGAAGGAGATGCCGTGCAGGACCTCGGCGCCGCCGCGGGTGTCCAGGCTCGCGACCTCCTCCAGTGAGGCCAGGGAGACCTTGTCGGCGGACGGGTAGGCGAAGCGGACGCCGTCGAACTCCACCGCGACCGGGCCGTCCGGCACCTCACGGGCGTCCGGCTTCTCCACGATCAGCGGCTTCAGGTCGAGCACTTCGAAGACCCGCTCGAAGCTGACCAGGGCGCTCATGACCTCCACGCGTGCCCCGGCGAGCGCGGTGAGCGGCGCGTAGAGCCGGGTGAGCAGCAGTGCGAGCGAGACGACGGCGCCCGGCTCCAGGGTGCCGCGCAGGGCGAAGAAGCCGCCGAGGCCGTAGACCAGGGCGAGGGCCAGCGAGGACACCAGGGTCAGCGCGGTGATGAAGGCCTGCTGCGCCGTGGCCGTGCGGACGCCGATGTCCCTGACCCGGCCGGCGCGGGCGGCGAACTCCGCCGACTCCTCCTCGGGGCGGCCGAAGAGCTTGACGAGGGTGGCGCCGGGGGCCGAGAACCGCTCCGTCATCCGGGTGCCCATCGCCGCGTTCAGCGTGGCCGCCTCGCGCTGCATGCGGGCCATCCGGCTGCCCATGCGCCGGGCCGGCACCACGAACACCGGCAGCAGCACCAGTGCCAGGAGCGTGATCTGCCAGGACAGGGTGAGCATCACGACGAGGGTCAGCAGCAGTGTGACGACGTTGCTCACCACACCGGACAGGGTGTTGCTGAAGGCGCGCTGGGCGCCGATGACGTCGTTGTTGAGCCGGGACACGAGGGCTCCGGTGCGGGTGCGGGTGAAGAACGCGACCGGCATCCGCTGCACGTGGTCGAAGACGGCCGTCCGCAGATCGAGGATGAGCCCTTCGCCGAGCGTCGCCGACAGGCGTCGGCCGAGGATGCCGAAGGCGGCCTCGGCGACCGCGATCAGCGCGATGAGCAGGGCCAGACGGACGACCCTGCCCTGATCGGCCCCGGCCACGATCGCGTCGACGACCCGGCCGGCCAGCACGGGGGTCGCCACGGCGAGCAGCGCGGTCACCACCCCGAGGGCGACGAACCGCGCGATACGGCGGCGGTGGGGGCGCGCGAACGCGCCGATGCGGCGCAGCGTCGCCAGGGCGAACGGACGGCGCTCCTGCTGGGCGGTCATGACGCTGTGCAGCTGCGTCCAGGCGGTGGTCTCCATGCTCATGGGAGCAAACGTAGGACCTCAACCAACGTTGAGGTCAACCGTCCTACCGGCCGGTGACCGACCGGGACGGCCGCGACCCCCGGGATCGTGAGGGCCGGCCGCGGCGATGCGACGGGGGTCCGGTCGGGCCGGGCGGCCGGAAGAGAGGGGCGGCCGGACCCGCGGGGTGCGACTCCGCACGCCTCTGGACAGGGGCCGTAAAGCGGTCCTGCCGCTGGTCGGACCGGACTGCCGGGCTCCGTCATTTCCCCCGCCAACTCCCTTGCTTTACTTTTTACTTGACTCCACATGACAGCTCCAGTTGACTGAAAGGCGTCGATACGTCAGCCGAGGAGGCAGACCGTGATGGGGGACGACACGTCAGGTATCTCCGGGATCATCCTTGCCGGAGGCCGGGGGGAGCGCGCCAAGCCGCTCACCCTCGCCTCGTCCGACTACATCCGCAGCAAGGCGCTGATCCCGTTCGTCGGCCGCACCGTCGTCGAATGGCTCGTCGAGGCCTGCCGCGACCAGGGCATCCGCCGCTTCTACGTGATCGCGCAGGGCGCCGAGAACCACAGCCAGATCAAGCTCGTGCTGGGCCACGGCGAGCGGCTCGGCGTCGAGATCCACTACTCACGCGCCCGTCTCGACCGCTACAACGTCGGCTCCGGCGCCGCCACCCTGCACAACCTGGAGCACTGGGACCTGACGGGACGCGCCCTGGTGCTGCCCGTCGATTCCGTCTTCGAGTTCTCGCTCGCCCGGCTCACCGAGGCGCACGACGCCGCCGACGCCGTCGTGACCGTCGCCGCCGTCGAACGCACTCCGGAGGAGATCGCCGGCAAGTACGGCGTGATGCAGACCTCCGCGGGGGGACTTGTCTCCGGATTCCTGGAGAAGCCCACCCTGGACCGCATCCACCGGCTCTTCCCCGAGACCTCGCTGCCCACGGCCGGCCGCACCCTGCCCACCAACGCCGGCATGTACCTGGCCGACTGCGGCCGGCTCCGGCTGGCCGCCCGCACCCCGGAGATGATCCGCCTCGCCCAGCAGCGCCTGGACTGGGGCGGCGACCTGCTGCCGTGGCTGGTGGGCCGGGGGCTGCCGGTGGCGGCCACGCCCATCGACCGGCTCGGCGACCTCGGCAGCATCGACGACTACCTCACCACGCTCGGCGACGTGCTCGGCGGCCGCTATCCCTGGATGCGCCGGGCCATGGGATCCCCGCTGAGCGCCGAGGCGCCGTACTGGATCCACGAGTCCAGCCTGCGCACCAAGGACAGCGTGACCGGCACCACGCTGGCCCAGAAGATCTCCGAGGGCAGCGTGGTGGTCGGGCCCGCCGTGCGCATCGGACGCAACGCCGAGATAGGGCCCGGAGTGCATCTGCGGCACACCGACATCGGCGACGGCGTGGACATCGACGAGGGCGCGCGGCTGAGCCGCACGGCCGTCGGCGACGGCGCCGTCGTCGGACCGTACGCACGGATCAGCGACTCCTACGTGGGGCCGATGGCCCATGTCCACTCCGCACGCGACAACCCGGTCCGGCTCAGCGGCTCCGCGGTCGGCGACGCCGCCCAACTGCGGCCCGGCACCCGGCTGTCCGGGGTGAGCGTGTATCCCCGGCTGCGCGTGCCCGCCGTCACCGGGCTTCCCACCGGCACCCATCTGACCAGCCCCGACGACGTACTGCACTGGATCTGACGACCCGCCCCGCACCCGCCCCCCGCACCCGGGCGCGGCTCGTTCCCGCGGAGTGGCGGACCTTCCACCTTCCCTTCGACCCCTTCCCCTTCCGATCAGACCTCGTCCCTTCGAACCCCGCCCACCCCGTCCACCCCGTCCCTTCAGACCTCAAGAGCTGGAGACCCCATGGACAGCCCGATCGCAGTCATCGGAGGTACCGGCCGGCTCGGCCGGCTCGTCACCCGGCGGCTGCTGGCCCGCGGCGAGAGCGTGCGCGTCCTCGGCCGCAACGTCCAGCGCGCCCGCCGGCACCTGCCGGCCCAGGCGCGGTTCTTCGTCGCCGACGTGCGCGACCCGGACGCCGTGCGCGCCCCGCTGTACGGGTGTGCGGCCGTCGTCTACGCGGTGGAGCCCGGCACCGACGCGACCGGCCCCGACAGCCCGGAGGCCACCCTGTACGGCGGGGTCCGGCACGTCCTGGACGCGCTGAACCCGCCCTCCGCGGCTCTGGACGCGGCCGCCGGCGGCCCGCACGTCGTCCTGGTCAGCCAGCGGCACGTCACCCACCGAGACCACCCCATGAACGCCTACGGCCGGATGCTGGACTGGCGGCTGGCCGGCGAGGACGCGGTGCGCGCCTCCGGGCTGCCCTACACGGTGATCCGCCCGGGCTGGCTGACCGACGAGACCGGCGACGGCCCGGTCCACCTGGAGCAGGGCGACCTGGGCGACGGCCGGGTGGCGCGCGCCCACGTCGCCGACGCCTGTGTCCAGGCCCTGTACTCCCCCGCGGCCCGCGGCGTGACGTTCGAGATGCGCGGCGAGCCCGGCCCGTCCGCCGGAGACATCCCCTGGGAGGAGCTGTTCCACGCGCTGCGGGCCGACGCCCCGGCCACCGCCCGAGCCGTGTTCGCCTGACCCCGTCGACCGTGCTTGACACTCCGATTGACCCTGTGACGTATGCCATGACTGATCAGATGACATTCGCCGACCACGACGGTGACGCCGCCGGCCCCGGCGGCCACCCCCTCGATGTCACCCCAGGGCACCCCCAGCCGCTCGGCACCACGGTGGACGCCGACGGCGTGAACTTCTCGATCTTCTCCGAGCACGCCACCCGCGTCGACCTGCTGCTGTTCGAGCACTGCGACAGCCCGCGGCCGTACCGCACCATCCGGCTGACCCCGGACCGGCACCGCAGCTTCCATTTCTGGCACTGCCATGTGCGCGGACTCGGCGCCGGCCAGGTCTACGCCTTCCGCATCGACGGACCGCGCGAGAGCAGCGCGCTGGGCACCCGGTTCGACCACCGCAAGGTGCTGCTCGACCCGTACGCACGCGCCAACATCAACAGCCGATGGGAGCGGACCGCCGCGATAGGCCCCGGCGACAACGTCGAGCAGTGCATGCGCAGCCTGGTCGTCGACCTGGGCGACTACGACTGGGAGGGCGACCGGCCGCTGCGCGTCCCGATGGCCGACACCGTCATCTACGAGACGCATGTGCGCGGCCTGACCGCCTCACCGACCTCCGGCAGCACCCACCGGGGCACCTTCTCGGCCGTCATCGACAAGATCCCGCACCTCAAGAGCCTCGGCATCACGGCCGTGGAACTGCTGCCCGTCTTCGACTTCGACGAGACGCAGGTGCTGCGCACCGGCCCCGACGGCGCCCTGCTGCGCAACTACTGGGGCTACGACCCGTACGGCTTCTTCGCCCCGCACACCGGCTACTGCTCCAGCCCCCATCTCGCCACGCACATCACCGAGTTCCGCGACATGGTCAAGGCGTTCCACAAGGCGGGCATCGAGGTCATCCTCGACGTGGTCTTCAACCACACCAGCGAGGGCAACGAGTTCGGTCCGACGATCAGCTTCCGGGGCGCGGCGAACGAGGCGTACTACCACCTGTGGCCGCAGGACCGCTCGCACTACATGGACTTCACCGGCTGCGGCAACGCGGTCAACGCCAACCATCCGATGGTCACCAAGTTCATCCTGGAGTGCCTGGAGTACTGGGTGACCGAGCACCATGTCGACGGTTTCCGCTTCGACCTCGCCTCCGAGCTGTCCCGCGGCCCGCTGGGCTACGAGATGGCGGTGCCCCCCGCGCTGTGGGCGATCGAGCTGTCCCAGGTACTGGCGGAGACGAAGATCATCGCCGAGCCGTGGGACGGCGGCGGGCTGTACCAGGTGGGGCGGTTCCCCGGAAAGCGCTGGGCGCAGTGGAACGGGCCGTTCCGCGACGATGTGCGGCGCTTCGTGCGCGGGGACGCGGGCCTCGTCGGCGATGTCGCCTCGCGGCTCGGCGGATCGGCCGACCTGTTCGCCCCGCAGGGCGAACTGCCCACCAACAGCATCAACTTCATCACCTGTCACGACGGGTTCACCCTCAACGACCTGGTCAGCCACAACACCAAGCACAACCACGCCAACGGGGAGGCAGACGCCGACGGAACGCACGAGAACTACAGCTGGAACTGCGGCGTCGAGGGACCCAGCGACGACCCCGAGGTGGAGCGGCTGCGGGTGCGGCAGATCAAGAACCTGCTGTCGATCCTCATGGTCAGCCGCGGCGTGCCGATGCTGCTGGCCGGTGACGAGTTCCGCAACAGCCAGGGCGGCAACAACAACGCCTACTGCCAGGACAACCCGGTCTCCTGGCTGGACTGGGACCAGGCGGAGAAGGAGAAGGAGACACTCGACTTCACCCGGCGCCTCATCGCCCTGCGCCGGCGCTACCGCACCTTCCGCGAACCGCACTTCTTCTCCGAGCACCTCAACTCCCGGCTGCTGCCCGACATCACCTGGCACGGCACCCGGCTGCACCAGCCCGGCTGGGAGGACACCAATGCCCGGGTGCTGGCCTGCACGTACGGCGGTTTCGACGGCGACCCGGACCTGCATCTGATCCTCAACATGTATCACCTGGGCCTCGACTTCGAGCTGCCCGAGATCCGCGGTCACCGCTGGCACCGCGTACTCGACACGGCCCGCCCGGGCCCGCACGACATCCTTCCGCCCGGACACGAGGAGCTGGTCGACGGTCCCACCTTCCACGCCCATGGCCGCAGCATCGTCCTGCTGGCGGCCCTGCCTGACGAGAAGGGCACCTGACGATGAGCGCACCTGCCCAACGACGCATCCACTCCGACACCCTGGCGGGCTACGTCACCTACTACAGCCCGACCGCCCGCCGTTTCGGTCTGCGCACCTCGGACGAGAGGGAGTTCACCGTCCAACTGGCCGCCAACGCCGTCTCGCGCATCGTCCGCAACCTCGGCGATCCCTACCGCGACACGACGGCCCACACCGTGGACATGCTGGCCGAGGGCCGGTTCGTGTTCGCCTACGGCGTCCACTACGAGTGGGACGGCGGCTCCCGGTTCGAGGCCAAGGAGATCACGTTCCCGGAGGAGAACCGCGGCCAGTACGTCTTCGAGCACCCCAACTGGTGGGTCCAGCAGGCCGCCGCCGTCGCCGACTTCTATCTGCGCGGCCACTTCCCCGACGGAAAGTACGACTGGCGCAACTTCCGCACCCACCTCACGCTCAGCGGCACCCATCTGCCGGACTTCGACGGCGAGGACGTGCGCCAGGAGACCGACACCATCTCCCGGCTGGTCTACGCCCTGTCCACCGCCTACCTGCTGACCGGCGAGGACCGCTTCCTGCTGGCCGCCGAGTCCGGCACCGAGTATCTGCGCGAGCACATGCGGGTGGACGACGAGGCCGACGGGATCATCTACTGGTACCACGGCATCGACATCACGCAGACCGGTCACCGCCCCGTCTTCGCCTCGGAGTTCGGCGACGACGTCGACGCCATCCCGATGTACGAGCAGATCTACGCGCTGGCCGGACCCACGCAGACCTACCGGGTCACCGGCGACCCGCGGATCCTGAACGACATCGACCGCACGGTGACCCTGTTCCAGAAGTACTTCCGCGACCCGGTGCACGGCGGATTCTTCTCGCACCTGGATCCGATCAACCTCGATCCGAACGCCGACGCGCTCGGCCGCAACCGGTCCCGCAAGAACTGGAACTCGGTCGGCGACCACGCCCCGGCGTATCTGATCAACGCCTATCTCGCCACCGGCCGCCCGGACTTCGCGGCGCTGCTGGAGGAGACCGCGGACACGATCGTGGAACGGTTCCCGGACGAGCCGAACAGCCCGTTCGTGCAGGAACGCTTCCACGCGGACTGGAGCCCGGACCGCACCTGGGGCTGGCAGCAGGACCGGGCCGTGGTCGGGCACAACCTCAAGATCGCCTGGAACCTGACGCGGATCCGGGCGCTGTACGACAAGCCCGAGTACGCTACGACCGCCGAACGGATCGCCGAGATCATGCCGGCCGTGGGCAGCGACACGCTGCGCGGCGGCTGGTACGACGTGGTGGAGCGGCAGCCGGACCCGGACAGCGGCATCCACCGCATGGTGTGGCACGACCGCAAGGCCTGGTGGCAGCAGGAGCAGGCGATCCTCGCCTATCTGATCCTGGCCGGCACCACCGGGGACCCCGAGCAGTTACGGCTGGCGCGTGAGGCGGCGGCGTTCTACAACGCCTTCTTCCTCGACTACCAGGACGGCGGCGTCTACTTCAACGTGCTGGCCAGCGGCGTCCCGTACCTGCTGGGCACCGAGCGCCTCAAGGGCAGCCACGCGATGGCCGGTTACCACTCGCTGGAGCTGTGCTACCTGGCCGCCACCTACACCGGGCTGCTGCTCAGCAACGACCCGCTGACGCTGCACTTCCGGCCGTGCCCCGACGACCTGCCCGACCGCGTCCTGCGGGTGGCGCCGGACCTGCTGCCGACCGGCTCGGTGGAGCTGACCCGGGTGTGGCTGGACGAGCGGCCGTACCACAACTTCGACGCCAAGGACCTGACCGTGCGGCTGCCCGAGGGCGTCGAGCCGGTACGGGTACGGGTGGAGCTGGAGCCCGCCCAGATACGCCTGCGGATGCGCTCGGAGTTCGACGGGCAGACCGCCCACATCAGCTGCCAAGGCGTGATCGACGCCGCCGAGCTCGGCAAGTTCCGGCGGGTGCTGGGCGAGGTGATGGCCGCGGATCCGCGGCGGGTGGAGTTCCACCTGTGCGAGGTCACCCAGATGTGCCGGCCGGCCATCAACGAGCTGCTGTTCCAGCGCACCAAGGCCGGACTCGACGTGGACTTCGTGATCGTGGGCTGCGCCCTGCCGGACGTGGCGGACGCGCTGCTGGCGACGGACGCTTTCCTGCTGGCGGGTGGTGACGACTGCAGCCATGACTGATCTCGCGACCTTCACCGTCCCGATGCCGTCCGTGCGCGCCGCGGACGTTCCGATACCGTCCGTGCGGTCCGCGGGCGCCCCGCCGGGCGCCGCGGCCGACTTCCCGGCCTACTGCGGCGACCTTTTCGGCGAGCTCGCCCGTGCCGACCAGCGCCGCTGGGGCGAGGTGTACGTGCGCGGGCTGCTGGACGTGCCCGGACGCAAGACGCCCGCGCGGATCTCCGAGCAGGTGCTCGGGCGGCGCGCCGTGCAGCAGATCCAGCAGTTCGTCAACCAGAGCCCGTGGGCCTGCGGGCCGGTGCGCGGCCGGCTCGCCCGGCAGATGGCGCGGGCCTTCCGCGTCGAGGCCTGGTCCGTCGACGAGGTCGTCTTCACCAAGAACGGCGACCGGTCGGTGGGGGTGGCCCGCCAGTACGCGGCCTCCCAGGAACGCACGGTCAACTGCCAGCTGGCGCTCGCGGCCTCGCTGGTGGGGCACGCGGGGAGCGTCCCGGTGAACTGGCGGCTGGTGCTGCCGGCCCGCTGGGACGCCGACGAACGGCTGCGCGGCCAGGCCCACCTCCCGGAGGAGGAGCGCTGCCGTCCGCGCTGGGCGTACGTCATGGAGGCGCTGGACGAGATGCTCGACGAGTGGACGCTGGAGCCGCTGCCGGTGCTGGCGGACTGGCGGGGCGAGAGCGATCCCGATCCGCTGCTGCGCGGCCTGGAGGCGCGGGGCCTTGGCTATGTGGTGCGGGTGGCGCCGCACACCCCGGTGGTGCTGCCGCGCCGGCCGGCCGCCGTGCCGGGATGCCGCGGCACCCTGGCCGAGCTCGCCGCGCACGCCGCACGGCACACCGAGCGCACCTCGGTGACCTGGCACGACCCGGTGGCCGAGCGGATGCGGCACTCGGAGTTCGTCACCGCCCCGGTGCTGCTGCGCTGTGAGCCCGCCCCCGGCCGGGGCGCCGGCGCGGCCCCGCGGCCCCGGCTGCTGCTGGCCGACTGGCCCTACGGCCGGCCCCGGCCGCGCGGGTACTGGCTGACCAATCTGCCGGCCCGCCGGCTGGCGGAGATCGTGCCGCTGGCGCAGCTCGGCAGGTTCTCCGAGGAGGCGCTGGGCCGGATGCACGAGGAGTTCGGCCTCGGCGACTTCGAGGGCCGCTCCTTCCGGGGCTGGCACCACCATGTGACGCTGGCCTCCGCGGCCCTCGGCTTCGACATGGTGCGCCAGCAGGCGGACGAGAGGGCGCTGAGCGAGACGGGCGCCTGAGCCGTGGCGCGGCCCCGTGCGGATCCGTCCGCACGGCAGCGGCCCCGTGCGGAC